>NZ_JAAKUB010000007.1:0-170878 GCF_049174935.1 Aeromonas sp. 600886
GCGTAGTCTGTCCGGTCGGGTTGCGTTGCGTTAGGTCTCTGCACGTAGCAGTGGGAGGCGATCAGTGGAATATGGGGGTTACGTTGATCGTGGCGAGCCATGAGAACCAGCCTTTCGATAGCACGAGTCATCCCCAAACAGGGCGACGACATCAGTCGAGTTCATTAATAGCCATCTCCATCTGGCGTTGACCTATCATGGCGATAATAAGTGCCAACAGATCAGTGAGTTGGACGAATATTACCCGAAATGTTGAGCGGTGGCATCATTCAGAGCCCTCTGGCCGCGCTTCTTTTGGCTGGCATCCCGTTTTTGTAAATGCCTCTGCCCCCTTAATCGTTCATGTCTGTAAAGTGTCGTCCTTGTCATAGTCAACCCACTGATCTTGTGAGACTATTTCCCTTTATTTTCCGATTGGAACGCATTGTGTCCCTCGACTACTACCAGCGCCACGCCACCGAAATGGCGGCCCGTTACCAACAAGTATCTTCGCGCACTGTTCATTGCGACTGGCTCACTCTGCTGGAGCCTTGGCTCGTGGCGGCGCCGCGCCGGTTGCTCGATGTAGGGGCTGGCAGTGGTCGGGATGCCGCGTTTTTGGCCGGGCTCCATCAGGGCCACAGTGTGGTCGCTGTCGAACCCAGTCAGGCACTCGCTTCGCTGGGACAGTGCCGTACCCGGGATGTTGCAGTGGATTGGGTCAATGACGCTATGCCGGCTCTCTCTCGCGTGACCGGTACTTTTGATCTGATTTTGCTCAGTGCTGTCTGGATGCATCTACCCCCGGAGTCTCGTCCCTTGGCGCTGGCACGTCTTCATGAGCTGCTCTCACCAGATGGTTATCTGGTACTGAGTCTTCGTCTGGTTATCTCGGAGCAGGAGATGCGGGAGCGAGCCATGTATCCGGTAGCTGTCGATGAGGTGGAGCGGCTTGCATTGGCGGAGGGGATGACACTGCTCCATGTGTCAGAACCACAGGAGGATGCCTTGGCGCGTAGCGGCTTGAGTTGGCAGAGTCTGATCCTTGGGGGTGAACATGCACGCCTCCCCTGAGCAACAACTCGCTTTTATTGCCTATCTGCAACGCATCTTTACCGAAGGCGATTTTGTGGCCACTTACAAGTGCGCCTTGCTCCACGGGATTGCAGATATCGCGATTGAGCGCAGTACCGAGACCCATGATCTGACCGCGGCGCGCACTATTACGCTGGACGAACTGGCCACCAAGTTTGTGGAGCTTTATTGGCAGCACAGTCTGCCCTACTCGGCGACGGGAGAAACGGCTACCTTGCTCAAACAGAGCAGCGGTCGTCAGGCCATCATGCTAACGGAGTTGTCCCGGCTGCGTGCAGAGGGGGTCCGCTCGGTAACTGCACTGCGTCGGCACGACGCCTGGCGGCCTCTTCTTGCCCGAGTTCGGCGCATCCTTGTTGAGGGGCCCTTGTGGCGTCTGCAGATCCTGGGTGGGCGAGAGGAGTGCCACCTCTATCCTCATCAAAGGGGCGCGGATCATATCTGCCTGAACCCCGGAATTCTCTACTGTCTCCACCGCTTTTACGATCTGGTGGTCTCCCTCTCCCGACAGCATTGGTTGCAGCTTATCTGCGACATCAAGGGGAATCAGCCACTGATTGGCCCAAGTGTAGGGCTGGAGAATTTTCTATTTGGTTCAAGCCGTCAGGCGCTGGTACGGGTGGGGGAGGTTTTGAGGGACTTGCAGGGGGGAACCTGTTTTTACTGTAACAAGGCGATACACGGGAGTGGTGAGGTAGACCATTTCATCCCCTGGCGTCGTTATCCAATCGATTTGGGCCATAACTTCGTACTGGCACACGCCAACTGTAACCGGAGCAAACGGGATTTTCTCGCCGCTCCCGAGCACAGGGATGCCTGGTACGAGCAGAATATCCTGACCCATGGGGCGTACCTCACGGACGAGCTGTCCCCTCTGGTGAGCATCGACGCCGAGCGTTCTACCGCAATCGCCACTTGGGCCTATCAGCAAGCACTCCGTGAGCATGCTCGGTTGTGGCGTGGTATTGACCTGTTTGTGGACGTGACAGCCCCCAGTGTGAATATTCCCCTGCGCTTTCTGTGAGACGTTGAGGCTTTCACGCTAGATAAACTCGATAAAAAAGGGCCACCTCTTGCGAGAGGGCCCTTTCCAAACGTTTGGTGGAGCTGGGGGGATTTGAACCCCCGTCCAAAATTACTACATCCTCGGCACTACATGCTTAGTCACTCTTTACATTCGCCAACCCGCTGCGGAGAGACACGCCACGAATTGACTAGCTCGATTGGTTTTAATGCTTCCGCCCCGAGCAGGACTTCCACACGATCCTGTGAAGGATGACCTTCCGATTCCCTAGGACACAGGCAAGCTAGGGTAGAAGGGCTCTATGCAGGTTATTAAGCTGCTAGTGCGTAGTTTTCGTCGTTTGCGACTATTTTTTTGCGGTTTATTAACGAGGCCTACCGCACCTCGGCATGCACCTTGGGTTTCGTGAATCTTGTCGAATCCAGAATCAGCCCCAAGTTGTTAATTGCGATTGTACGCAAAAATGCTGTCATAGCAAGGCGTTGATACCCATTCCCTCTGGCAGCCAGTCTGTTTGCCGATTTATTGTACGCAGCTGAACCTGAAGAGCCAGCTGCGCTGGGGGAAGGTGAACTGACGTCCTGATCCTGCCAGTAGCAGGTTAGCCGCGATGCTTGTTCTTCATGATGCGGGCTTTTTCCCGATCCCACTCGCGGGCCTTGGTATCTTCGCGCTTGTCGTGCTCTTTCTTGCCCTTCACCAGGCCGATCTCGACCTTGACCCAGCACTGTTTCCAGTAGAGGGCGAGGGGAACTATGGTGTAGCCCTGACGGGCAATCAGGCTTTCGAGCTTGTCGAGTTCACGACGGCTCAGCAGCAGTTTGCGGGTGCGGGTCGGGTCACATACCACGTGGCTGGAGGCCGCTTGCAGTGGCAGGAAGCTGGAGCCGAACAGATAGGCCTCGCCATCGCGGAAGATGACATAGGCTTCGCTGATGTTGGCCTTGCCCGCCCGCAGGGATTTGACTTCCCACCCTTGCAGGGACAGACCCGCTTCGATCTTCTCTTCGATGAAGTATTCGTGGCGCGCGGTTCTGTTGAGTGCAATGGTGCTGGACCCGGCTTTGTTTTTACTGTTTTTTTTGCTCATGACGGGCGATTTCCGGCAATGACTAGGAGGCTCGTATTATACGTAGGCAGGGGCGGCTGTAAAACGCGCAGCAGGTCAAGTGGTGGCTTTCTGAGCGGTTTGGCTGAGGTTTTACCTCCACAACCCCAAACATGGTGATAAAATCGCGCCGATTGGATGAGGAAAAGCCATGCCCCGAATTACGCGCAGTGCCCTGGTGATGTTCAGTGCAGAACAGATGTTCAAGTTGGTTAACGATGTGGATGCCTATCCGCAGTTTTTGCCCGGCTGTGTTGGCAGCCGTGTCCACGAGGCTGGCGATGACTACATGATGGCGTCGGTCGATGTGGCCAAGGCGGGGATTGCCAAGACCTTTACCACCCGCAATCAGCTGGATGTGAACCGCCAGATCAGGATGGAGCTGGTGGATGGCCCGTTCCGCAAGCTGGCGGGCTGGTGGACCTTTACCCCGCTCGATGTCGACGCCTGCAAGGTGGAGTTTGATCTCGATTTCGAGTTTACCTCCAAGCTTATCGAGGTGGCATTTGGTCAAGTATTCCGCGATCTGGTGAGCTCCATGGTCTCCGCCTTCTCCAACCGGGCGAAGGAGGTCTACGGTGTCTGACCAGCTCAATATCGAGGTTGTCTATGCCTTGCCGCAGCAGCAGACGGTGATTGCCCTGCGGGTGGCGCCCGAGACTTGCGTGCTGGCGGCCATCGAGCAGTCCGGCATCGTGCAAAAGCACCCCGAGATTGACTTGTCGGTCAACAAGTTCGGTATCTACAGCCGCCCGGTGAAAGGGAGCGAGCCGCTGCACGACGGCGATCGCATCGAGATCTACCGTCCACTCATCGCCGATCCCCGCGAGATGCGCAAAAAGCGGGCCGAGAAGGCCAAAGAGGAGGGGCGAGCCGATAGCGTGACCGGTGGTCGCCCCGATGTGCATCGCAAACTCCGCGAGTAGCGCTCAGGTTTTTCTTGCAGAAAAAAGGCGCCGAGGCGCCTTTTTTTGATCCCGTTAGCCGGTGAGCTGGCCGAGGGGATATCAAGAGAGGGCTGCTTCTGCCACACCCAGCCGTGCGCGTGCCCAGGCGGCCAGCAGCTCGACCCCGCTTTGCATCACCCGCTCATCGAAATCGAATTCGTTGTGATGGTGCGGCGCCGCCAGATCGGCCCCCAGGATGAGGTAAGCCGCTTCGCCCCCCTGCTTTTGCACCCGCTCCATCAGAAAACCGGCATCTTCGCTGGCGCCAAAGCGGCGAGTCTGGATGGTGGCGAGCCCTTGCTTGCGGGCCAGCGCCGCCAGCTCGGCCTGCAGTGCCGGGCTGTTGTCGAGGGCAATAGCCTCGCCCTGTTTGATGATGCGGTAGGTGACGCCGTGGGCGAGGGCAGTCCCTTCGACGATGCGCTGTACCTGACTGAACATATAGTCGTTGAGCGTGCTGTCGGCGCCGCGGGTCTCACCGCGCAGCTCGGCGTGATCGGGGATGACGTTGCGGCCGCTGCCAGCGTGGAGCTGGCCGACGTTGATACGGGTCATGCCGTCGCGGTGGCGGGGAATGCCGAGCATGGCGGTGGTGGCCATGCAGGCGGCTGCCAGCGCATTGCTGCCAGCGTTGGGTTCGAGCCCTGCGTGGGCGGCGGAGCCCATAAAGTGGACGTCGAACTTGGTGGAGCAGAGGAACTCGGTGGGGTTGATCACCAGCTCGCCGCTGCCAGCGTGAATACCGATATGGAGCGAGAGCAGGGCATCCACGTCATCGAGTGCCCCCCCGGCGGCCAGCGCCTTGCCACCGCGACACCCCTCTTCGGCGGGCTGGAAGAAGAGCTTGATGCGGCCGCACAGCTGCTCCTTCATCGCCATCAGGCTGCTGGCCAGCCCCATGCCGATGGCGGTGTGGCCATCGTGGGCGCAGGCGTGCATCCACCCCTTGTTGTGGGAGGCAAAACCCTCCTGCTGCGGCTGGTGCTGTTCGGCATCGGACTCTTCCACCTCCACCGCGTCGATATCGAAGCGAAAGGCCAGGGTCGGGCCGGGACGACCGGTATCCAGCTCCCCCATCAGCCCGGTGACATCGCCGATCCGCTCCAGCCAGTCGGGATGGGCTCCCTGACGGCGGGCACGAGCCTTCTCGGCCGCCACATCCACATCACGCCCCATCATCAGATTGCTGGCCAGCAGTTTGTCGCCGAGCACAATGCGATAACCGAGCTCGCTCAGGTGGTGGGCAATCAGGCTGGTGGTGCGAAACTCTTTCCAGGCGGCTTCCGGCAGGCGGTGCAGGTCGCGGCGCCACAGGATCAGGTGCTCAAGGGTCATCTTGGCTTCCTTGGTGATTCGATTTGTCGGCTATTGTGCCTTTTTTCCCGGCTGACCACACGGGGGCTGCAGCTGGTCGGGGGAGCTGTGAGTGCAAGTGGTGGCTGTTCGGGCCGTGAATAGTGGTGAGCGCCCATAAAAAACGCCTCCACAAGGGAGGCGTTGTCGATAGCTGGTTATCAGGCCGCGTGATGGTAAGCGGAGGCTTCAAACAGCTTCTTGTTGGCCACCAGATCGATGGGGTCAAAATCATCGACGTTGATGGTGCGCAGGCGACTTACCTCGGCGCGGCGCAGCAGCTCGGCTTCGCTCTGGGTCAGTACGCCAGCGGCCAGACCCATGTCGGCCACCTTGTCCAGCGCCATGAAGGGACGCTTGATACCATCGCTCTTGCAGACTTTCTCGAACAGCGGCTCGGCGGCCAGCACGTCATCGAGCGCTTGCTCCAGCAGACCGAAGGGGTTGCCCTCTTCGCGAGTCAGGTATTGGCCCTTGGCCAGGCGGCTGCGGGTCTCGCTCGGGGTTTGCAGCAGACGGGCAACCTGTTGGTCCAGCTTGTCGCACGGACGGTTCAGGTCACGACCCAGCGGCAGCACCACGGCGCGCAGGGCAAGGCCAATCCAGCGGTTCGGGAAGTTGCGCAGCAGCTCGTCGATCGCCTCTTGTGCCTTGAACATGGCATCTTGCAGTGCCCAGTGTAGCAGCGGCAGGTCGGCCTGCTGGCGTCCCTCATCCTGATAGCGCTTGAGGGCGCTGGAGGCCAGATAGAGCTGGCTCAGCACGTCGCCAAGACGGGCGGAGACCCGCTCCTTGCGTTTGAGCTCGCCACCCAGGGTGCCCATCGCCATGTCTGACAGGAACGCCAGGTTGGCCGAGAGGCGGGAGAGCTGCTGGTAGTAGCCCTTGGTCTGATCCTTGTACGGTGCCGCGGCAAAGCGGGCGCCGGTGATACCGAGCCAGAAGCTGCGTACCAGGTTGCTGATGGCAAAGCCGACGTGGCTGAATACCGCCTTGTCAAAATCCTTCAGCGCCTGCTCCTTGTCGGGGTGGCTGGCGGCCAGCATCTCCGGCAGTACATACGGGTGGCAGCGGATAGCGCCCTGACCGTAGATGATCATGCTGCGGGTCAGGATGTTGGCCCCTTCCACCGTAACGGCGATGGGGGCACCCTGATAGCCACGGGCCAGATAGTTGTTGGGGCCCATGCAGATGGCCTTGCCGCCGTGGATGTCCATGGCATCGATGATGCACTTTTGGGCACGGTCGGTGAGGTGGTATTTGACGATGGCGGAGATGACCGAGGGCTTCTCGCCAAGGTCGATACCGGTCACCGTCAGGTTGGCTGCGGCGCCCATGATGTAGGCGTTGCCACCGATGCGGGCCAGCGGCTCTTCAATCCCTTCCATCTTGCCGATGGGCAGCTTGAACTGGCGACGGATGCGGCTATAGGCGCCGCTCGCCAGGGCCAGCATCTTGACGCCACCTGTGCTGTTGGAGGGCAATGTGATGCCGCGACCGACCGACAGGCACTCGACCAGCATGCGCCAGCCCTGACCGGCCATGGCCGGGCCACCGATGATGAAATCGAGCGGGACGAACACATCCTTGCCCTGGGTCGGACCGTTCTGGAACGGCACGTTGAGCGGAAAGTGGCGACGGCCAATGCCGACACCCTTGATGTGAGTGGGGATCAGCGCGCAGGTGATGCCGAGCTCTTCCTCTTCGCCCAGCAGGTGTTCCGGATCACGCAGTTTGAAGGCCAGACCCAAGACGGTGGCGATAGGGGCGAGCGTGATATAGCGCTTGTTCCAGGTGAGGCGCATACCGAGCACCTCTTTACCTTCCCACTCGCCCTTGCAGACGATACCGAAGTCGGGGATGGAACCGGCATCAGAACCCGCTTCCGGGCTGGTCAGGGCGAAGCAGGGGATCTCTTTACCTACCGCCAGGCGGGGCAGGTAGTAATCTTTCTGCTCGTCAGTGCCATAGTGTTGCAGCAGTTCGCCCGGGCCCAGCGAGTTGGGTACGCCAACGGTGGAGGCGAGCACGGCGCTGGCACCGCACAGCTTTTGCAGGACACAGGACTGGGCGTAGGCCGAGAACTCCAGACCGCCATATTTCTTCTTGATGATCATGGCGAAGAACTTGTTGTCCTTCAGGTATTGCCACACCTCGGGGGAGAGATCCGCGCGCTCGTGGGTCACTTCCCAGTCGCTCACCATGCGGCACACTTCCTCGACCGGACCATCCATAAAGGCCTGCTCTTCGGCAGAGAGGGTGCTGACCGGGATGGCGTGCAGCTTTTTCCAGTTCGGGTTGCCCGCGAACAGATCGGCTTCCCACCAGGTGGTGCCCGCTTCGATAGCCTCTTTCTCGGTGCGGGACATATCCGGCATGATCGATTTGTAGATCTTGAACAGCGGCTTGGTTATTTGATTGCGGCGAAATTCAACCAGATTGAGCGGGATGGCGATCACCGCGAACAGCGCCCATACCAGCAAGGGCACATGACCATAGATGGCTCCAAGCACCAGGGCGGCGCCGGTGACCAGGGTGGAGATGAACAGGGATGCCCGGCGATAGGCCAGGGCTCCGATAACCAGGATCACCCCGAGCAGAGTGAGGGTCGTCGTCATTGCTTGCTCCTTGCGTGGTTAGGTTGCCAACGTGGCGTAACTGATCCAGAGGTCTGACCTGTTGGATATGGCCCCTGTTGTAATTCATACGCACAAAGTTATCAAGCTGTTTACATCTTCATTACCTTCTCTCTGTGATCCCCATAACGCTCACGCGCCGCCAGCGCTGTGGCTCGCAGGGGGGCGACTGTGCGATTCGCTTGTGCGAGAATAGCCGGGATCTACACGCACACTAAAAACAGTGGAAGAGACATCATGTACCAAGAATTGATCCGCAATGAACTGACCGAAGCTGCCAGCGTGCTGCAGGCCTTCCTGGCTAATGAGCAGAACCTGAAAAACATCGAAGCGGCCGCCAAACTGCTGGCCGACTCTTTCAAAGAAGAGGGCAAGGTGCTCTCTTGTGGCAACGGTGGCTCCCACTGTGACGCCATGCACTTCGCCGAAGAGCTGACCGGTCGTTACCGCGAGAACCGCCCGGGTTATGCCGGTATCGCCATCTCCGATCCGAGCCACCTCTCCTGCGTCTCCAACGACTTTGGCTATGACTATGTCTTCTCCCGCTACGTAGAAGCGGTCGGCCGCCGTGGCGACGTGTTGCTTGGCATCTCTACCAGCGGCAACTCCGGCAATATCCTGAAAGCCATCGAGGCGGCCCGCGCCAAAGGGATGAAAGTGATCGCCTTGACCGGCAAGGATGGCGGCAAGATGGCAGGTCTGGCGGATGTCGAGATCCGCGTGCCGCACTTTGGCTATGCCGACCGTATTCAGGAAGTGCACATCAAGGTGATCCACATCCTGATCCAGCTGGTCGAAAAAGAGATGGCCAAGTAATCAGGCTGTCACTACCAGACAAGGGCAACGCCGGTAGCATGGTTCGCCATCGGCCGGTTGTTGCCAGTCACAGGGGAAGGGATTGCGCCTTCCCCTGCTGTCTGTCGAACCAGCGTGCTGGTCGAACATGACACAAGCCAAATCATGAAAGGAGTCTGCCGGATATGTGCGAACTGCTCGGCATGAGTGCCAATGTGCCGACCGATATCTGCTTCAGCTTTACCGGGTTGATGCTGCGCGGCGGCAAGACCGGGCCCCACAAGGATGGCTGGGGGATCACCTTCTACGAGGGGAAGGGCTTTCGCACCTTCAAGGATCCCGAGCCCAGCGCCCAATCTCCCATCGCCAGACTGGTACAGGCGCTGCCCATCAAGAGCTGCGCCGTGGTCAGCCACATCCGGCAGGCCAACCGTGGCTGCGTGTCGCTGGAAAATACCCACCCCTTTACCCGTGAGCTTTGGGGTCGTTACTGGACCTTCGCCCACAACGGTCAGCTCACCGGCTACAAGAAGCTGCCCACCGGCCGCCACCGTCCGGTAGGGGATACCGACAGCGAACACGCCTTCTGCTGGCTGCTCGACCGGTTGGAGCAGAAGTACCCCAAGCGTCCTGCAAACTTTCCCGCCATGTTTCGCTATATGGCCACCTTGTGTGATGAGCTCAGAGCATTCGGGGTGTTCAACATGCTGCTCTCGGACGGGGAGTATGTGATGAGCTACTGCAGCAACAACCTGCACTGGCTGACTCGCTGCGCGCCATTTGGCGAGGCGAGTTTGCTGGATGAGGAGGTGGTGATCGATTTCCAGAGCGAGACCACACCCAACGATGTGGTGACGCTGGTCACGACGCGGCCGCTGACCGGCAATGAGAACTGGATCAAGATGGCCCCCGGCGAATTCAATCTGTTTCGCATGGGGGAGCGGGTGGCGACCAATCAGGTCGTGCTTGAGCGAGATAAAAAAATACCAGGGTAGATACCTACCCTGGTTCTTCGCAGCAGCCATAAAAGGCAAAAGGGATGAGAGGTGTTGCTGAGCATCATCACTCTGACGGCATTGAGTGTTGATCAATTGTTAATTTGTGGCAATCAAGTTGTTGTCTTGACGGGCGTTTCAGCATCGCTATTTCGATACTGATCACATTTTTTGCCACTTTATTCCCTGAGCCATCCAATCTGGTGCTTCATCACTGCCTGGTCGTGAGCCACGACATCGAAAACTATCTATAGTATGGTCTGTTTGAATACCGTTCTGGAGGAGCCTCGCATGGAGTGGGTGGATCGCAAGGTGTTGCAGCAGCTGGCAGAGGATATCGGTCCGGATATGCTGCCCGTGGTCATCGCAGTCTTTATTGAAGAGGTGGGCGAGCAGCTGAGTCAGCTCAGACCCCTCTATGAACAGGGAGAGTGGGAGGCGCTGGCTCGGGTGGCGCACAGCATGAAATCATCCTGTGGCAGCTATGGCGCCATGCCGAGTTATCAGCAGGTGATGGCACTTGAGATGGCCAGCAAGCAGGCGGATGTGGCCGAGGCAGAGCGCCAGTTGCAACTGCTGGAGGCCTCCTTGCCTCAGGTGCTCGCGTTTCTTGCCGATTATCAGTAACGGCGCCATGCAGGGATGCCGGGGCACCGTGACCGTTGCCTAACGCTGGTTGAGCAGTTGCTGGATGATCCGGTCCAGCGCCAGTTTCAACTTCAACCGATCGTGCCGATGGGGCAGCTCAAGCTCGCCCAGCTCGGCTTCGATCACTCGCCCTTGCCAGTCCCCCGCATCACCCGCGCCCTGGGGAGCAAGGATTGCATCCAGCCGACCCTGACCGACCCGGGATTCCAGCCAGCGACACTGACTCATCAGATCCAGCTGACTGGCAGGGCCGTTTTCCGCCACCAGATTGCAGACGAAAACCAGCATGGCGCTGCTCTCGTTGATGGCCTGGGCGATCTCGGCCAGCAGCAGTGGTGGCATGATGGAGGTGAGAAAACTGCCCGGCCCCAGAATGATCATGTCCGCCTGCTGCAATGCCAGCACCGCTTCCCGGGTCGCCTGCACTTCCGGCATCAGGCCGAGGGAGAGGGGAGGGGTTGCCAGTTGATCGATGGATACCTCTCCCAGGATCTGGGTGCCACACTCCATATGGGCGCAGAGATCGGTGGGAAATTCAGACATGGGTAGCAATTGTGACTCGATTTTGAGCATGTCACTGATCAGCTTGATAGCATCAAGAGGACGGACACAGAGATTATCGAGCGCCAGCAGCATCAGGTTGCCAAGGTTGTGGCCCGCCAGCTCGCCTTTGCCGGCGAAGCGGTACTCGAACAACAGGCTGCCGATGCTGGGATCGGTCACCAGCTGGTTCAGGCAGTTGCGCAGATCGCCCCAGGCGATGCACTCCTGACTCTTGCGCAGGCGTCCGGTCGAGCCGCCATCATCTGTGGTGGTGACGATGCCGGTGAGCCGTTGACCGAGAAACGAGAGGGACGAAAGCACTCGTCCCATGCCATGGCCACCACCGATGGCAACGACCCGATCGAAGTCATTGATGTTTTTTTGCCACATATGGGCGTCCTGTTATTGGTCTCATTTGACCGCTATGTTAGCAAGCGAAGCGAGATAATTGTTTGATAAAGGTATGATTTTTGCTTGAGGCTGCCATTCGATAAAACAAGGAGATGGTGTTGAAATTTCTGACCGTTCACTCCCTCGCCCAGAATTCATCGCTGGCGGCCCAAGATATCTGCGCGCAGCTGCGCCACCATGCCGATCAGGCCCCCTCCCTGCTGTTACTCTATTTTACCCACGCCCATGACGGGGCGATACTGCGCGATGCGCTCAAACACCAGTTCCCGACGACCCGCCTGCTTGGGTGCAGCTCTTGCGGTGGCGTCATGACCGAGATGGGACACCACGCCCGAGACGGATATGGGCTGGCGGTTGCTGCCCTGTACGACGAGAAAGGAGCATTCGGGGTGGCCGGAGCCAGCGGTGACGGGGTGGATGTGCGACAGTTGCTGCGCCGAGCCATGAGCGACTGTGGTCGGCCAGGTGAACTGCCCCAGCTGATCCTGTTTCACGCCAGTCCCGGCAAGGAGGAGGGGCTGCTGGCCGGTATCGAGGCCGAACTTGGTGCCTCGGTGCCGGTGGTCGGTGGATCCGCGGCTGATAGTAGCGTCAGCGGTGACTGGCAGCTCTGCTGGGATGAGGCGGTGGCCCAGGATGGCATCGGTCTGGCGGTGCTCTATCCCGATTGCCAGCTCGCTTTTCAGTTTCACTCCGGTTATGTGCCTGCCGAATTCAGCGGCGAGATCACCGCCTGCAACGGGCGGGAGGTACTCACCATCGATCACCAGCCTGCTGCCGAGGTCTATGCCCGCTGGTGCGGTCGCGAGCAGCCCTGGCCGGTGGGGGCGATTTTGCGGGAGACCACGCTCACCCCGCTGGCCCGTCAGGTGGGAGCGCTGGATGGTATTCCTTACTACAAACTTTCCCATCCTGAAGCTGTGACCGAACAGGGCGGGCTGCGGCTCTTTACCGATGTGGTGCAAGGGGAGCGTCTGCTGCTGATGTACAGCAGTCAGGAAGGGTTGTTGCAGCGCAGCCTCAATGCCATGCGCGTCGAGCCAGGGTATGGGGTCGATGTGGAATTGCAGCCTATCGGCGCTCTCATCATCTTTTGTGCTGGTTGTCGTTTGGCGCTAGGTGATATGTTGTGCCAATTTGTCGAACAGAGCCAGGCTCGCCTCGGCAAGATCCCTTTTATCACCCCCTTTACCTTCGGCGAGCAGGGGCGGCTGCCCAATGGCGAGCTGGCCCACGGCAACCTGATGGTATCGAGTGTGATCTTTCTGACCGCTTGAGCAGAGCAGGATACAAGATGATTGGCAACAGTGAATTGGAAGCCCTTGGCGACAAACTGCAGGCGACCCTGGTCGATCTCATGCGCTGTCGCGAGCGCGAGGCCAAGTATCGTCATGAATCCCATACCCTGCTGAAAGGGGTGGCCACACTGGCTGATGCCAAAACGCTGGAGCAGGTGCTGGAGAGCCTCATTCAAGTGCTCAAGCCCTTTATTGGATTTGAACATGCGGATGTGGTGGCCTGGAGTGGGGAACAGGGCATCACCCACCTCAGTACCGAGCCGGAACAGTGCGGTCGCAGCTGGTTGATGACCCCGGCCTTTGCTCGTGCCATTGCCGGAGAGACGTTGGTGATCTATGACCCGTTCCAGTTGCCTGAGCTGGCACCGCTGGCGAGCGAGCCGGGCTGGGCCAGCCTGATGCTGACCGGGCTGCAGGCCCCCGGCTTTACCGCCGTTATCCTCTGTCGGCACTCGCTGGCCGGCTCCTTCGATCTGACCAGCAAGGCGGCCATGCAGCGCTGCCGTCCGTTGATTTCACAAGCGCTGGTCAACATTGCCTATCGGGCCCGCTTGCAGGAGCAGGTCGATTTAAAAACTCAGGCCCTGCAGGCCAGTGAACGCCGTTTTCGCAGTTTTGCCGCCATGGCCTCCGACTGGTTCTGGGAGACCGATGCCGAACACCGGCTCAGCTATGCTTCCGAGCCCGGTTACCTTGACGAGATGACCCCGCTGGCAACCCGGCCGACCCTCTATGACTATGTCTGCAACAAGCAGAGTACCGAGTCACAGGCATATCTCGACCTATTGGAGCAGCGTAAACCGGTTCGGGCTGTACGCATGCAGGTTGCGATGCTCGACGGCCCCCGCTGGATGGAGGTGAGTGCCGAACCCTGTTTTGATCATGGGGGGGCTTTTACGGGATATCGCGGTACCGCACGCGATATCAGCCACCAGATCCATCGTGAAGAGGAGCTGGCGCGGGCACGGGACGATGCGGAGGCGGCCAACCGTGCCAAATCCCAGTTTCTTGCCATGATGACCCACGAGATCCGCTCCCCCATGAATGCGGTGCTGGGGATGCTCGACCTGGTGCTACACGCCGAGCTGGCACCCGAGCAGAAGCAGTTGCTACGTCATGCCACCCACTCTGCCAGATTGCTGCAGACCATCATCGACGATGTGCTCGATTTCTCTAAAATCGAGTCCCAGACCCTGGTGTTCCATTGCGAGACCTTGCAACCGATCCAGTTGTGTCAATCCGTGATCGAACCGTTGCAGAACCGTGCCGACGGCAAGGGCATAACACTGAGCTATCGGGTAGATGAAGCTGTCCCTGCCGAGCTGCAGGGAGATCCGGTGCGTCTTACCCAGGTGATGGGCAATCTGCTGGACAACGCCCTCAAATTTACCGAACAGGGAGAGGTCACTCTCCATCTGGGTTGGCAGGATGAGAAGCTGCTGATCTCGGTCTCTGACACCGGGATCGGGATCGCTGATGCGGATCAGGCGCTGCTGTTTGAACCCTTCTCCCAGGTCGACAACTCGGCCACCCGGCGTTTTTCCGGTACCGGCCTCGGTCTTGCCATCAGCAAGCGTCTGGTGACGCTTATGGGGGGAGAGATCCACCTGAAGAGCGAGCCGGGCAAGGGAAGCTGTTTCTGGTTCGAACTGCCCGGCATGGCGCTACCCTGCCATAGCCAGCCGCAGCGGGAGGAGGGGGCTTCGGGACTGTTGCCACTGGATGTGCTGGTGGTGGAGGACAGCCCGGTGAATCAGCTGGTGGTGTCGCTGATGCTGCAAAAACTGGTGGGCAAGGTTCGGCTGGCTGCCAATGGTCTGGAAGCGCTGGCGCAGGTGGATGAGCAGCTCCCGGATCTGATCCTGATGGATATGCGGATGCCCCTGATGGATGGACTGGAAGCGACCCGACGCTTGCGTGAGTTGGGATGCACCATGCCTATCGTCGCCCTGACGGCCAATGCGATGGCGGAGGACAAGGCGTGCTGTCTGGCGCAGGGGATGGATGACTTTCTCGCCAAGCCTATCACCTTGTCACGGTTGAGAGAGTGTTTGCAGCGTCACTTTGGTCAGCGGTTGCCGACGCGCGGATAAAAAAAATGGTCAACTTTGTGGGTTGACCAGTTCTTCAGCAAATACTGAAGAGAGCACGGGATAAATCGGGTTGTATCAATCTATATGAAAAATCTGTGCCAACTTTTTCAGGACTCTTTTGTGTTCAATTTTGGCCGTTTAGCGCAGCGGCTCTCTCTTGTTATGGCGTTTTGCGTTCCTACTTACTCGCAAAATGCGAATTTCACATTTTCATTGTTGGAATAATTGCATTTTGCAACGCTGTTTTTGTCATTGTGAAATCAGGCGATGCAGAAATTTACGGGCCGCTTCGCTGTTTTGTTTGGCAATCAGCATCTGCTTTTCATAAATCGGCATCGGCAATATCTCGAGCCAGCGCTGGCAGAGCCAGGCGGCATCTTCAAAGCGCTTGTCCGGATAGAGCTCATCAAGCTCCGGATACTGCTCGAACACTTCCCGCAGGCGATTGACCAGCAGCTTGTCGTTGAAATCTGAGTGGGTGCTCGGCCAGTTGGGCAGCATCTCCACCTTGGCCCGGCGCAGGCCCATCTCGTCTGTTTCCATCTCGTGGATGCAGAAGCGCTCCAGTCCCAGCACCGTCACTCCCAGCAGGCCATCATTAAGGCTGTAGAAGTCAGTCACCTTGACCCGGGTGCCCACCGGCAGAATGCGGCCGGATTGTCCCGAGGTGGTCGACTCTTCCATCACGATGCCAAAGCCCTGATCGTTGATGAATGACTCCTTGAGCATCTGCAGGTGGCGTGGCTCGAACAGACGCAGAGGAAGCTTGCCGCCCGGCAGTATGTGGGAAGGCAAGGGGAACAGTGCCAAAGGTTGTAGTTTCATGTTCCATCCTCCATTGAGTAGTTGCTGAATATGACAATGCAGCGACTGTGCCAGAGAATGAAAAAAGCCACCGGAGGGTGGCTTTTCGGGCGGTTGAGGGCGCTTAGTTGCGCTGCTCCAGATACATGACAGCCGCTTCCACGCGGCTTTGCGCCTCGAGTTTCTTCAGCAGGCTCTTCACGTGAACCTTGACCGTTCCCTCGGAGATATGGAGTACCGAGGCGACCTGTTTGTTGGAGAGGCCTTTTGCAATTTCGCGCAGGATTTGCATTTCGCGACGCGTTAAGCTTTCCAGCTTCTGCTGCAGGTGATCCAGCTCGTAGATGTTTTCGAGATAGGGGCGCAGCGGTTCGCTCAGGATCTGCTTGCCGGTCATCACGTCGGCCAGCTGGGCCAGCAGCAGATCAGGCTCGGTATCCTTGAGCAGGTAGCCGTCGGCACCGGCCTTGAGCAAAGCCACCACATCCTGACGGGCATCGGAGACGGTGAGGATCACTACCCGGGAGGTGATCTCCTCGGCGCGCAGCGCCTTGAGGGTATCGAGGCCGGAGAGCCCCTTCATGTTGAGATCGAGCAGGATCAGATCCGGCTCTGACTCTTTGGCCAGCGCCACGGCATCTGTGCCGTTGGAGGCTTCACCGGTCACCTCCATGTTCTCTTCCAGAGCCAGCAGCTGCACAATCCCTTTGCGCATGAGGGGATGGTCATCTACGACCAGAACTGTGTATTTCATCTCGTCCATCAGGCGTCTCTCGTTAGACTGGTGGGAAAGGTCAGATGCACGCAGGTGCCTTGTGGTTGCTGCTCGTTGATGGTCAGCAGACCGTGCAGTTTGCTGGCGCGCTCGTTCATGATGCTCAACCCGTAATGGTTGATCGCCGAGCTGGCGAGTCCGATCCCGACACCGTCATCTGAAATCTGAACCTCAATGTTACCACTGGCGAGGGTCTCACAGCTAACATCAATCACTTGCGCGTTGGCATGTTTGATGGCATTGAGCACTGCCTCACGGATCAACTGCAAAATGTGGATATGCTGGCCCGCCTCCAAGTCGTTGTCGGCCAGTCCGTAATGGAACCGGATTTCGGCCTGGGTCTGAGGCTGCAGTTGATCAAGCATGACGCGGATCGCTTCCCCCAGATTGGCATCGCCAATGGTGAGACGGAAGGTACCGAGCAGTTCGCGCAACTGGGTATAGGCATTGCTAAGCCCCTCGTCGATCTGCTGCATCGCCTCCTGCGCCTTGTCATGCTGCCCCTTGGCGTAAGAGCGCTTGAGCAGGGTGGACTGGATCTTGAGATAGGAGAGGGCTTGCGCCAGCGAGTCGTGCAGCTCGCGGGCGATCACCGCCCGCTCCTCCATCAGCAGCAGTCGCTGCTGTTGCAGCAGGGTCTGGTCTTTGTGCAGCACCTGAGCCAGCAGCATGGTGAAGTTTTTAATCAACCGCTCATCGATGGGGTGCTGGCTGATGATGTCGAGGCGGCCGAACTCCTGCTCATCCATCTGCAGATAAAAGCTGGCGACCGCATCGAGATCGCCGGGCCAGCCGGTGCGTCCCGAGATGTAGACCGGCATGGCGTTGTGTTCGAAGCGGGTCAGCCGGATATGGTCGATATGCTGGTGGGCGGCGGCGCGGTCCAGCAGTTTGATGAGGGTACGGGTACTGAGCGGGGCGGCGTGCAGCTTCTGGGCGGTCGAGTAGAGAAACGAGAGGGTGTCGTTGGCCTGTTGCAGCTTGGCGGTTTTCTCTTCCACCTTGTTTTCCAGCTCCCGATAGAGTTTGCCCAGCTCATCGGCCATGGTGACGAAGGCGCGCGATAGCTCCCCCAGTTCGTTTTCGCCGTGGGCGGGCAGCTTAAGATCGAAATCCTGCCGCTGGATCTGGCGGGCACAGTAGACCAGCTGGTTGAGGGGGGCGACCACCTGCTGACGGGTGAAGCGCACCGTGAACCAGGCGATGGTGATGATGGCCAGCAGGCCGAGCCCCTCCGCAAGCGCCAGCATCCGCACCTTGAATTCCACGTGGTACTGCATCTGATTGACGAAATTGTCGATGGCCGCCACAAACTGCTCGGTGTTATCGGTGTACCGTCTGGGGGTACGATCCTCGATGTGCTGGCGCATCACCTGCCACTGGCCGAGCACCTCGCCATAGGTGCGACGCAGGGAGGCAGGAGTGATCCAGCGCTGGGTCTCCTGCAGCTCTTCGGCGTGCAGGGTCTCTTCAAACTGGGAGAGGCGCCCCAGCACGCTGTCGCCCCGCTCGATTTCGTAGGCCATCCGGTAGGCCTGCATCCGCAGCGAACCGGAGAGGTTGATCGCCTTGGCATCGGGTACCGAGTAGAAGAGGGTGACCATGGCGACCAGCGCGATCAGGCTGGCCATGAAGAGGATCAACACCATGGCGCGGCCAATGGCACTGCTGACCGAATGGACCCTGAACCGTTTTCCCATACTGATGCGCACCTCTGAATAGTGATAAGGACCCCGCAAGATGCGTGGGAGTGTACTCCAACTTGTGTTAGCATCGAAAAACTAGATGAACTCCGAGCGGTTTTGCCTAAGTCCTAGCGATAGGGGAAAACCAGCCGTCAGCCGACGTTCGAGCTGTAAGGGTCAGGAAAGAAATGCCCTGGCCTCCCGTATTTGGAAAGGTGTTTATGTTGCCACTTGAAGATGGTTTTTCCCGTCGTTTTTACTATTTGCGTCTGTCAGTGACCGATGTGTGCAATTTCCGTTGCACCTATTGCCTGCCTGACGGTTATCGTCCCCCCGAAGGTCACAAAGCGGGGCGTCAACCCTTTCTCTCGATTGACGAGATCCGCCGCGTGGTCAGCGGTTTTGCCGCCATGGGTACTCGCAAGGTGCGCATCACGGGGGGCGAGCCCTCCCTGCGCCGCGATTTCACCGAGATCGTCAAGGTGATTGCCACCACCCCGGGCATCGAGAAGGTCGCCATGACCACCAACGGCTATCGCCTCAAGGAGCGGGCTCAGGAGTGGTTTGATGCCGGACTCAACGCGCTGAATGTCAGTGTCGACAGTCTCGACCCGCGCCAGTTTCACCAGATCACCGGTGAGAACAAACTGGCCGAAGTGATGGAGGGGATCGAAGCAGCACTGGCCGCCGGTTTCAAATCGGTGAAGATCAATGCTGTGCTGCTCAAGGGGCTCAACGACTACCAGCTTGATGCCTTTCTGGGCTGGATCAGGTACAAGCCCATCGAGCTGCGCTTTATCGAGCTGATGCAGACCGGCGAGATGGATACCCTGTTTCGTGACCACCATGTCAGCGGCGAACAGATCAAACAGCGCTTGCTGGAGAGCGGTTGGGTGCAGCAGTTGCGGGGCACGGATGACGGTCCGGCGCAGGTCTTTATGCACCCCGATTCGCAAGGTGGGGTGGGGCTTATCATGCCCTACAGCAAGGATTTCTGTGCCGGTTGCAACCGGCTGCGGGTCTCCTCGCTGGGGAAGCTGCATCTGTGCCTGTTTGGCGACAACGGCATCGACTTGCGGGATCTGCTCGGCGCAGATGGGCAATCTGATGAGCTGCAACAGCGCATTCGCGCGGCACTGGCGGGCAAGAGTGCCACCCATCGTCTCCATGAGGGCAATGCCGGAATCACCCCTCATCTCGCCTCGATCGGCGGATAACCGCAAAAATCGCCAACGATTAAATAGCAATCCTCACATGGAGGTATTTTAACCGATACCTCCTTTTTTATTGCGCTGCAACGCTTTGATCTGGCGCAAGAATCCCCCCTGTTTATCTCCCTGGTGGTATATCCCTTACCTTGTCAGGGCCGCAATATACACCCACTCTTATAATTAGTATCAAGAATGCCAATCATGGACTCGCACTGTCCCCTTTTTCACCAGAACAGGAGTCAACATGCCGGATGAGATCGATCTTGCCCGCCGCGGCCTGTTCCGGGGGCGGCTGAGAACCGCCGAACCGCCGGTGCAGTTGCCCTGGTCAGTCAACTGGTCGGCATTTGTCGCCGACTGTACCCGCTGCGGGGACTGTCTGGCCGCCTGTCCGGAGCAGATCCTGGTGAATGGCGAGGGCGGTTTTCCGGTGGTCGATTTCCAGCGTGGCGAATGCACCTTCTGCACCGAGTGCGTCACGGTCTGCAAGGTGCCGCTGTTTCGCCCGACCAGCGAGTCTCCCTGGCACTACAAGGCCCATATCGAGGCCAACTGTCTGGCCAATGGTCAGGTGTTTTGCCAGCGCTGTCAGGACAGCTGCGAGCCCAATGCCATTCGTTTTATTCCGGTGCTGGGGCGTGTGCCCACCCCGACGGTCGAGCCGGATCGCTGTAATGGCTGCGGCGCCTGTGTGCAGGATTGTCCGGTTGGCAGCATCAAGGTCGACGGGCGAGCCGCCCCATCCGGTGGTACGAGCCAGCCCACCCTCAAGCAGGAGTCAGAATGAGTCAGAAGCCGTGTGACACAGAAGCCACAATGGATCAGGAGTTCCATGTATCGAGTCTGGTGGTGCTGACCCAGCCCCCTTTGCGCCATCAGCTCGCCGAACAGATTGGCGCCCTTGAAGGGGCCGAGATCCACGCCGTCAGTGACGAGGGCAAGCTGGTCGTGACTCTGGAAGGTCCTAGCCAGCGGCCGATCATGGCGGCCATTGATGCGATACAGGCGATGCCGGGTGTGCTCTCTGCCGCCCTGATTTACCACCAGTTCGATGAACTGGGCGGTCACTGAAAAGAGTGATGGGATGCCGGGCATGCTCTCTGCCGCTGATGGCTGGCTCCCGTTCGACAGATTCGACAACTATTACGCGATAAGCAATGTGAGGATATGCCATGAAGCTGAGTCGACGCGACTTTATGAAGGCCAACGCGGTGGCAGCTGCTGCTGCCGTGGCCGGTGTCAGTGCCCCCACGCTGGCAGCCAATCTCATCACCAGTACCGACAAGACGGCCATCCATTGGGATAAGGCTCCCTGCCGCTTCTGTGGTACCGGCTGCTCCGTGCTGGTGGGCTCTCAGGATGGTCGGGTCGTGGCGACTCAGGGCGACCCCGATGCACCGGTCAACCGTGGCCTCAACTGCATCAAGGGCTA
This sequence comes from Aeromonas sp. 600886, assembly GCF_049174935.1. Classification (NCBI taxonomy): domain Bacteria; kingdom Pseudomonadati; phylum Pseudomonadota; class Gammaproteobacteria; order Aeromonadales; family Aeromonadaceae; genus Aeromonas; species Aeromonas sp. 600886. Next base: position 20,833 of record NZ_JAAKUB010000007.1, read on the forward strand.
CTTCCTCTCCAAGATCATGTATGGCCAGGATCGCCTCACCCAGCCGATGCTGCGGATGAAGAACGGCCAGTTCGACAAGGATGGCGACTTTGCCCCCATCAGCTGGGATCAGGCGTTCGACATCATGGCCGAGAAGTTCAAGACGACCCTGAAAGAGAAGGGGCCGACCGCCGTCGGCATGTTCGGCTCCGGCCAGTGGACCGTCTGGGAAGGCTATGCTGCCGCCAAGCTGATGAAGGCCGGTTTCCGCTCCAACAACATCGACCCCAATGCTCGTCACTGTATGGCCTCTGCGGTCGTCGGCTTCATGCGTACCTTCGGCATGGACGAACCGATGGGCTGCTACGACGATATCGAGCAGGCCGATGCGTTCGTGCTGTGGGGCTCCAACATGGCCGAGATGCACCCCATCCTCTGGTCGCGGATGTCTGATCGTCGCCTCTCCAACCCGGATGTGCAGGTGCACGTGCTCTCGACCTTCGAGCACCGCAGCTTCGAGCTGGCGGACAACGGCATGGTGTTCACTCCGCAGACCGACCTGGCGATCCTCAACTATGTCGCCAACTACATCATCCAGAACGACAAGGTGAACTGGGACTTCGTCAACAAGCACACCGTGTTCAAGAAGGGGGCCACCGACATCGGTTACGGCCTGCGCCCGACCGATCCGCTGCAGCAGAAAGCGAAGAACCCGGACAGCGGCGATGCCACTCCGATGACCTTCGAGGAGTTTGCCAAGTTCGTGGCGGATTACGATGTGGAGTCGGTCTCCAAGCTCTCCGGCGTCTCCAAAGAGAAGCTGGAAAAGCTGGCCAAGCTCTATGCCGATCCGGGCAAGAAGGTGGTCTCTTACTGGACCATGGGCTTCAACCAGCATACCCGTGGCGTCTGGGCCAACAACCTCTGCTACAACATCCACCTGCTGACCGGCAAGATCTCCGAGCCGGGTAATGGTCCTTTCTCACTGACCGGCCAGCCCTCTGCCTGTGGCACCGCGCGTGAAGTGGGTACCTTTGCCCACCGTCTGCCTGCCGACATGGTGGTGACCGAGCCCAAACACCGCGCCATTGCCGAGCAGATCTGGAAACTGCCGGAAGGGACCATTCCCGACAAGGTGGGTTTCCACGCTGTGCTGCAGGATCGCATGCTCAAGGACGGCAAGCTCAACGCCTACTGGGTGATGTGTAACAACAACATGCAGGCCGGCCCCAACATGAATACCGATCGCCTGCCTGGCTATCGCGATCCGCGCAACTTTATCGTGGTCTCCGACCCGTACCCGACCGTCACTGCCCAGGCAGCGGACCTCATCCTGCCCACCGCCATGTGGGTGGAGAAAGAGGGGGCCTATGGCAACGCCGAGCGCCGCACCCAGTTCTGGCACCAGCAGGTAAAAGCGCCGGAAGGGGCCAAGTCCGACTTGTGGCAGTTGATGGAGTTCTCCAAGCGCTTCAAAGTCGAGGAAGTGTGGCCGGCTGAGCTGATTGCCAAGATGCCGGAAGTAAAGGGCAAAACCCTGTTTGACGTGCTCTATGCCAACGGTCAGGTCAACCAGTTCCCGAAAGAGCAGAGCAAGGGGATGCTGAACGACGAAGCCGAGCACTTCGGTTTCTACGTCCAGAAGGGCTTGTTCGAGGAGTACGCCACCTTCGGTCGTGGCCACGGTCACGATCTGGCACCGTTCGATCAGTACCACGAAGCGCGCGGTCTGCGCTGGCCTGTGGTAGATGGCAAAGAGACCCTGTGGCGCTACCGTGAAGGGTTCGACCCCTATGTGAAAGCGGGCGAGGGGGTGCGTTTTTATGGCAAGCCCGATGGCAAGGCGGTCATCTTCGCCCTGCCGTTCGAGCCCGCCGCCGAGTCGCCGGATAAAGAGTACGATCTGTGGCTCTCCACCGGCCGCGTGCTGGAGCACTGGCACACCGGCACCATGACCCGTCGGGTGCCCGAGCTTTATCGCGCCTTCCCGGATGCGGTGCTCTTCATGCACCCGGACGATGCCAAGGCTCGCGGCGTGCGCCGTGGTGAAGAGGTGATCGTCTCTTCCCGCCGTGGCGAGGTGAAGACCCGTGTCGAGACCCGTGGTCGCAACCGTCCGCCGAAAGGACTGGTCTTCATGCCCTTCTTTGATGCCAGCCAGCTGGTCAACAAGCTGACCCTGGACGCCACCGATCCGCTCTCGAAAGAGACCGATTACAAGAAGTGCGCCGTCAAGGTGATGAAGGCTTAAGGCGGGGGAGTACGAGATGAGTCGTAGTCGTCGCCAGTTTCTGGCCGACATGGCCAAGGGGGCCTGCGGTGTGGGCCTGCTTGGCGCGGGGCTCGGTGGCGTGGCCCGCCAGCAGGCGCAAGCTGTGCCTGCCCAGGCGCTGCGTCCGCCCGCCTCTCTCGATGAAGCAGAGTTCCTCAGCGCCTGCGTGCGCTGTGGGCTCTGCGTCGAGGCGTGCCCCTACGACACCCTCAAGCTCGCCCGGCTGTTTGACCCTGTGACCACCGGTACCCCTTATTTCAAGGCGCGTGCCGTGCCCTGCGAGATGTGTGATGACATCCCTTGTGTGGTGGCCTGTCCGAGCGGGGCGCTGGATCAGCAGATGACCGACATCGATCAGGCCCGGATGGGGGTGGCAGTGCTCATCGATCACGAGACCTGTCTCAACTATCTGGGTCTGCGCTGCGATGTCTGTTATCGGGTCTGCCCGCTGATTGACAAGGCGATCACTCTTGAGCTGCAGCATAACCAGCGCACCGGCAAGCATGCCATGTTCCTGCCCACGGTACACAGCGATGTCTGTACCGGCTGTGGCAAGTGCGAGCATGCCTGCGTGCTGGAGGAGGCCGCCATCAAGGTGGTGCCACGCCAGCTTGCCAAAGGTGAGCTGGGTCATCACTACCGGCTCGGCTGGGAAGAGAAGGCCAAGGCGGGGAACAAGTCGCTCATCGGCGACAGACTCACCCTGCCCACCCGCAAACCGGAGGGGTTATGAGTCGTTATCCGGGGGAAGAGGCTCGCATCAAGCTGGGGTGGTGGCGTTCCCACCGCTTCCTACTGTTGCGTCGGCTGAGTCAGTTCAGTGTGCTCGGGCTGTTTTTGCTGGGGCCGCTGGCGGGTGTCTGGATCCTCAAGGGCAACCTCTCCAGCTCGCTGTTGCTGGAAACAATGCCGCTGACCGATCCCCTTACGCTGTTGCAGTCGCTGGCGGCGGGCCACTGGCCCATCACCACCCTCTGGCTGGGGGCTGCCATTGTGCTGGCCGGTTACTGGCTGGTGGGGGGGCGGGTGTTCTGCTCCTGGGTCTGTCCGGTCAACCTTATCACTGACGCTGCGGCTTGGCTCAGGGGGCGACTTGGACTAAAAGGCAACGGCCAGTTCAGCCGTGCGACCCGCTACTGGCTGCTGGTCATGGTGCTGGTGGTGCCTGCTGTGGTCGGGGTGATGGCGTGGGAATTGGTCAATCCTGTGTCACTCGCCATGCGCGGCCTGCTGTTTGGCATGGGGGCTGGCTGGGCCCTGCTGGCAGCGCTATTCCTGTTCGATCTCTTCGTGGTTGAGCGGGGTTGGTGCGGTCATCTCTGTCCGGTGGGGGCCTTCTATGCCCTGGTTAACCGGGTCGGGTTTATCAAGATTTCTGCCAAGGGGCGCGAGCGGTGCAACAACTGCATGGATTGTTATGCGGTTTGCCCGGAGCGTCCCATCCTGCGCGGGCCTGTTCATGGTGCCAAGCGCGGTCACGGGCCCTTGATTGCGGCTCAGGAGTGTACCAACTGTGGCCGCTGCATCGATGTCTGCGCGGAACAAGTTTTTGAAATCACTGTAGGTTTTGCCGTCAAGGCAGAAAAAACGTCGGAGAACAAATAATGAAAAAGCTGATTGGAGCAATGCTGGCCTGCCTGATGGCGGGATCCTTGATGGCAGCGGCCCCCGAGATCACCAACAGTACCGGTGGCCTCAAGTCCGAGCGTGGCGCCACCGATCTGGTGACCGATGCCACTGCCGCGCCCCTGAAAAACTTCCGCAAGGATGGCGCGCCCTACGATCGCCAGTACATGCATCAGCCGCCGCTGATCCCCCACGACATTCGCAACTACGAGGTGGATACCAAGGTCAACAAGTGCCTGGCTTGCCACAGCTTCAAGAATGCCAGCGCCATGAAGGCCCCCAAGATCAGTCCGACTCACTTCGAGACCCGCGACGGCCTGACCCTGGGTGAAGTGTCGCCGCGTCGCTACTTCTGCCTGCAGTGCCATGTACCGCAAGCAGATGCCAAGCCGCTGGTGGAAAATACCTTTAAACCGGTTGAAGCGCTGAACTGAGGAATCCATAGATGAAATTACCCGGCTTTATCCAGCGTCTGTGGACCACCTTCAAGTCACCATCGAAGGCGGCTCTCTGGGTCATCCTGCTGATGGGCTTCTTCGGTGGCGTGATTTTCTGGGGTGGTTTCAACACCGCCATGGAAGCATCCAACACCGAGGCCTTCTGCACCAGCTGTCACGAGATGAAGGACAACGTGTTCGAGGAGTACCGTGACACCATCCACTACGCCAACCGCTCCGGCGTGCGGGCCAGCTGCCCGGATTGCCACGTACCGCACGAGTGGACCTACAAGATCATCCGCAAGGTGCAGGCTTCCAAGGAGCTGTGGGGCATGATCACCGGCAAGGTGGATACCCGCGAGAAGTTCGAGTTGCACCGGCGCGAGATGGCGGAGCGGGAGTGGCAGCGGATGAAAGAGACCGATTCGCGCGAGTGCCGCAACTGCCACAACTTCGAGTACATGGACTTCTCTCTGCAGGGGCAGCGTGCCGCCAAGATGCACTCTACCAATCTGGCCAGTGGTGAAAGTACCTGCATCGACTGTCACAAGGGGATAGCTCACCAGCTGCCCGACATGACCGGGGTGAAAGGGTTCTGATCCTGCGACGACAGGCCGGGTTTACCCGGCCTGCGTTTTGTTCATATATGGGACAAGCATCAGATTTGTGTGTCTTTTAAATCCCATATCTCGTGAAACCTTTGATAGAATCAGCCCGCCGTCACACGCTTGAGCAAGTTGGTCACCCCTGTCTGCGTCAGTTTTTGCGCCCTGACAGCTGGCCTCTCATACCCCTTCTCTTCCTGCCTCGTTGACGGCCCATAGCCACAAGGAGCTGCCCGATGGGACAGAAACACAACGCATTTATTCCCCTCAAGATCGCCGTGCTGACGGTTTCCGACAGCCGCACCGCCGCCGATGACAGCTCGGGCGACTATCTGGTCTCGGCCCTTACCGACGCGGGCCATCAGCTGGCCGATCGGGCACTCTGCCCCGACAACCTGTTTCGCATTCGAGCCCAGGTGAGCGAGTGGATCGCCGATGAAGGGGTGCAGGTGGTGCTGATTAACGGCGGTACCGGCTTCAATGAACAGAACCGGGTACCGGAAGCGGTCGGTGTGCTGTTCGAGCGCACCGTACAGGGTTTTGGCGAGATGTTCCGTCAACTCTCTTTTGCCGAGATTAAAGGCTCCGCCATGCAGAGCCGTGCGCTGGCGGGACTCGCCAATCGCACCCTGATCTGCTGTCTGCCGGGCTCCACCGGCGCCTGTCAGCTGGGTTGGGAGCAACTGATCCGCGATCAGCTCGATGCCCGCACCAAGCCGTGCAACTTTGTCTCCCACCTCTGAGAGCAAACGATGAACCAGACAGATACCAAGCAGACCCAGCCCAACCTGACGCATCTGAACCAGAGCGGCGAAGCCCATATGGTGGATGTGACCGACAAGCAGGTGACCGAGCGCGAAGCCCGCGCCGAGGCGTTTGTTGTCATGGCCCCCGAGACGCTGGCGCTGATCCTGAGCGGCCAGCACCACAAGGGTGACGTGTTCGCCACCGCCCGCATCGCCGGCATCATGGCCGCCAAGAAGACCTCCGATCTTATCCCACTCTGCCATCCGCTGGCCTTGACCAAAGTCGAGGTGGAGATAGTGCCGCTGCCCGAGCAGCAAAAGGTGCATATCCGCACCCTCTGCAAGCTCTCCGGCAAGACTGGTGTCGAGATGGAAGCGCTGACCGCCGCGTCGGTAGCGGCGCTGACCATCTACGACATGTGCAAGGCGGTGCAAAAGGACATGGTGATCGAACAGGTGCGGCTGGTAGAGAAAAAGGGCGGCAAGTCCGGCCATTTTCAGCTGGGGTCAAATAGCGGGGAGCAAGCATGATCAAGGTACTGTTTTTTGCGCAAGTAAGAGAGCTGGTGGCCTGCGATGAGCTGAGCCTGCCCTGCGACTATGCCACCGCCGAACAACTGCGTGCGGCGCTCTGTGAACGCGGCGACAAGTGGGCGCTGGCGCTGGAAGCAGGCAAGCTCTTGGTCGCGGTCAATCAGACCCTGGTGCCCCTCGATACCCCCATCAACGATGGCGATGAGGTGGCCTTCTTCCCGCCGGTGACCGGAGGTTAAGGATGAGCGAGATAATGACCGTGGATCGCACCACTGAGCTGTGCGGTGGTGACGAAGTGGCCTTCTTCACTTTATCTCCAGTAACGACCGGAGGCTGAGCCATGAACGACGTAGCCATTACAGACCGCATTCTGGTGCAGCGTGAGGATTTCTCGCTGGCGGACGAATATGCCCGCCTCGCCACCCGCGCCGACAGTGGCGCCATCGTCACTTTTGTTGGCAAGGTGCGCGACTTCAATCAGGGGGAGGAGGTGAAGGGGCTTGCCCTCGAGCACTACCCCGGCATGACCGAGAAGGCGCTGGCCGATATCGTGCAGGAGGCCCGCCGCCGCTGGCCGCTGCAGGAGTGTACCCTCATTCATCGTATCGGCGAGTTGTGGCTTGGCGATCAGATCGTGCTGGTGGCGGTGAGCAGTGCCCACCGCGACGCCGCCTTTGACGCCTGTCACTTCATCATGGATTTCTTGAAAACCCAGGCGCCGTTCTGGAAAAAAGAGCTGACTGCCGAGGGTGTGCAACGCTGGGTCGAGGCCAAGGAGAGCGACAACGCCGCCGCCGCCCGCTGGCAAGCCTGACCTGTTCATCACGAGGGGCGCAGGTTCAACGGGAACCACGGCCCCGCCAAGGGGCGCGGATGTGCGGGCCCCATCAGGAGAAAGGGAATGAAACCGCTGTTATCTGTTGTCATCGTAGGAGTCTGCGCCGCCACCTTGCATACCGGTGTCGTGCAGGCCGATGAAGTGAAAGTGGCCGTGGCGGCCAACTTCAAGGGCACCATAGATCGTATCGGCAAGGAGTTCACCGCCAAGACCGGCCACACCCTGGCCATCTCGTCTGCCGCCACCGGAGTGCTCTACACTCAGATCAGTCACGGCGCACCGTTCGATCTCTTCCTCTCCGCCGATGCGGCGACCCCCGAGAAGCTGGAAAAAGAGGGCAAGGGGAGTGAGCGCTTCACCTACGCCATCGGCCAGCTGGGGCTCTGGAAGAAGGGAGGGCCGGCCCCTGACGAGGCGACCCTGCGTAGCTGGAAAGGCAACCTCGCCATCGCCAATGCCCGTACCGCCCCCTATGGTGCTGCTGCCATGGCGACCCTCACCCATCTCAAGATCGATCCCAAGCAGTACCGGCTGCTGACCGGCGCCAACATCGGCCAGACCTGGCAATTTGTCGACACCGGCAATGCTGAACTGGGCTTTGTCGCCTGGGCCAATCTGGTTGAGGCGGGCAAGACTGGCGAAGCCTGGGCTGTGCCTGCGAGCTTCTATCCCCCCATCGAGCAGCAGGGGCTGGTATTGAAGAAAGGCGCCGCGGTCGAGGCGCTGGTGGCCTGGCTCAAGGGGCCGGGTCAGGCGCAGATCAAGGCAGCGGGTTATGCCTTGCCCCAATAAGGGGATGGGCCTGATGCGATACCCTGAGTGGTCGGCCTTCGGGTCGGCCACTCTTTGCAATAAGGATGGATACCATGCTGTTGGGGGCATTTATCAACCGGGAGGTCGGCAATGAGTGAAGGGGATCTGCTGGCGGTCTGGCTCACCCTGAAGCTTGCGGCCTGCACCACAGCGATTTTGCTGTTGCTGGCACCGCCGCTGGCCTGGTGGCTGTCGCGCAGTCAGAACCGGCTGCGGCCGCTGGTGGAGGCGCTGGTGGCACTGCCGTTGGTGCTGCCCCCCACAGTGCTGGGTTTTTATCTGCTGCTCGCCTTCTCCCCCGAATATGGCTTCGGCGCCTGGTGGCGCGACACCTTTGGTGCCCCGCTCGCCTTCAGCTTTCTCGGCCTGCTGTTTGCCTCCATCCTCTATTCGCTGCCGTTCGTAGTGCAGCCGCTCACCTCCGCCTTCGTCAACATGGGCAACAAGGAATTGGAGGCCGCCGCTACTTTGGGGCTCGGCCCGCTGGAACGCTTCTTCCACATCATCTTGCCGATGACCCTGCCGAGCTTTGTGATGGCGGCGGCGCTGGGCTTTGCCCATACCCTGGGGGAGTTTGGCGTGGTGTTGATGATTGGCGGCAATATCCCCGGCGAAACCCAGGTGCTCTCCATCGCCCTGTTTGATCATGTGGAGGCGATGGACTACCAGAACGCCCATATTCTGGCGGGCGGCCTGATGGCCTTCTCGCTGGTAATGCTGGTGCTGGTCTACGGGGTGTTGCAGCGTAGACAGCGGAGAGTGTTTGGATGAACCAGCCCGCCACTATGCCGTCAGTGAACGTGCCGCACCGCCATGTCCTGAACCTCCATGCCTGGCGCGAGTTTGGCCCTTTTACCCTCGACTGCGCACTGACCCTCGAGCTGGGGGGGATCCTCGGCCTGTTCGGCCCCTCGGGCTGTGGCAAGAGCACATTGCTGCGCATCATCGCCGGGCTCGATCGCCAAAACGGGGATCGCTTGCTGTGGCGCGATCGGGAGTATGCTCAACTGCTGCCCGAAGCGCGCCGGATCGGGCTGGTGTTTCAGGACTCACGCCTCTTCCCCCATCTGACGGTGCTTGGCAATCTGCAACTGGCGGCCCGCAAGGGGCGAGGGCGCTGGCAGCCCGAAGCGCTGGCGGCTCGGCTCGGTTTTGCCGATCTGCTGGGGCAGCCTGCCCATGCCCTCTCTGGCGGTCAACGCCAGCGGGTGGCATTGGGGCGGGCGCTGCTGGCCGAGCCTGATCTGCTGCTGCTCGATGAGCCTTTCTCGGCGCTGGATCGGCGCAGCCGCATCCATCAGGCCCATGTGCTCAAGGGGTTGCAGCAGGAGAGCGGCATCCAGATGATCTTCGTCAGTCACGCCATGGAGGAGGTGAGCCTGCTCTGCGATCAGCTGGTGCTGCTGGAAAGTGGCAGGGTCGAGGCACAAGGCAGGCCGAGCGAAATCTTCGCCCGCACCGATCTCTCGCTCGCCAGTCGCGACGATGCCGGGGTGATGCTGAATGCCACCTTGGCCCACTATGATGACGACGAGCAGATGGCGACCCTGCAACTCGGTGAGCAGCAGCTGCGGGTCACCATGACCCATGTGCCGGACGAGAGCGGTCCCTTGCAGATCAAGGTGGCGGGGCGCGATGTGGTGATCGCTACCACCCCCATCGAGCACTCCAGTCTTTCCAACTGTCTCGTCACCCGTCTGCTGGCGGTGCGCGAGGTGCGCCCCGGCCAGACCCTGTTGCAGTTGGCGCTGGGTCAGCAGATACTGCTGGCCCGGATCACCAGCCGCTCCGCCAGGCGGCTGGCGCTGGCGCCGGAGCAGCAGCTCTACGCTTATATCAAGGCGGTGAGTCTGGTCAGCGAAGGCTGATTGGGCGCCGTGCCGTGGCAGGATAACCACGGGTGACATAACAACAAGAGATGGTTCAGGTGATGAGTCGAGAGGCAATACACTGATGCGCCGCAATCAGGTGATGAAATTCAACGGTCTTGCCCTGCGCAGCGCGGGGGAGGGCCCCTTGCTGTTGCTACTGCATGGGCTGGGCTCCTCCAGCCTCGACTGGCAGGCGCAGATCGAACGGTTTTCCGAACACTACCGGGTGGTGGCGCTGGACTTGCGCGGCCACGGCCAGAGCATGCAGGAGGGGCCGTTCGATGTGGCGACTTTGGCAGCCGATGTGGTGAACTGGCTCGATGCACAGCCGGAACCCACCTGGGTCGTGGGATTGTCGCTGGGTGCCATGGTAGCGCTGGAGCTGGCGCTGCAACTGCCGCACAAGGTGCAGGGGCTGGTGCTGGTCAACGGTTTTAGCGAGTTTCTGCTGGAGAGCCCCAAAGAGCAGGAGCGTTATGCCCAGCGCCTCAAGTGGCTGCGCTGGTTTGGCATGCGTCCGCTCGCTTGGTGGCTGGGACGCGAGCTCTTCCCGGGCCCGGATCTGGCGCAGGTGCGCCACACCTTCCGGCTGCGTTTCGTGCGCAACAAAAAGAAGGTTTACAAGGCGCTGCTGGAGGCGCTACCCGGCTGGTCGGTACGCGCCCGGCTCGGCGCCATCTGGCAGCCGGTGGCCATCATCTCCACCAGTCATGACTACCTGCCGCTGGCCAAACGGGTAGAGCAGTTTGCCGCCTTGCCCAACGCCACCATCCACACCCCCAACGGCCACCACGCCTGGCCTGCGGAAGACCCCTCGGGCTTTAATCACCTGTTGCAACGGATCCTCACGACCCATTGAGGAAGGGGTTGTTAGGTGCAGGTACCAAAAAGCCGAACCACAGGGTTCGGCTTTTTTGATCCCGTTTGCGTCAAGGATGGGAGCAGACGGGGCAGTCGGGGCGCTTGGGCAGCTTCATCTCGCGGAAGGTGCCGCTCAGGCCGTCGATCATCAGCAGGCGGCCGCTGTAGCTTTTGCCCATGCCTGCCAAGAGCTTGATAGCTTCCAGTGCTTGCAGGCTGCCCACCAATCCCACCACGGGGGCGAGTACACCGGCTTCGACGCAGGTGAGGGCCTGCTCGCCAAACAGGGCGCTGAGGCAGGCGTAGCAGGGTTCATCTTCCTGCCAGGTGAAGCTGCAGAGCTGCCCCTCCAGCCGGATGGCGGCGCCGCTGACCAGCTGCACCTTGTGCTGGCGTGCCTTTTGGTTGAGCAGGTCGCGAATGGCCAGGTTGTCAGTGCAATCCAATACCAGCTGGTGTTGGGGCAACAGGGTATCGAGCAGCGCCTCGTCGGCCACGGCCGCGTGGGTCTCCACCTTGAGCCAGGGATTGAGCGCGCGCAGCGACTGGGCGGCAGAGTCTACTTTGTAGTGACCGATGCGCTCATCGTTGTGCAGCACCTGACGCTGCAGGTTGGAGAGCTCCACCTTGTCGAAATCGACCAAGGTGAGTTGGCCAACCCCGGCCACCGCCAGATACTGGCTGGCGGCGCAACCAAGGCCACCGGCGCCGATCACCAGCACCCTGGCCTGCTTGAGCGCCTCCTGCCCCTCGAAATCGAAGGACTTGAGGATGATCTGGCGGTTGTAGCGCAGCAGTTCGGCGTCGCTCAGGATCTCGCTCACAGCAGCAATCCCCCGAATGGCTCCACGGTGACCGTCTCGCCCACGGCGACGCGGCCCCGTTCCCGTTCAAGAACTATGTAGCAGTTGGCTTGCGACAGGGAGCTGAACACGGCGGAGTCCTGCGAGCCGGTGCTGCGCACCTCGATGCCGTTTGGCCCTTGGCTCATGATGCCGCGCTGGAAGTCGAGTCGGCCGGGGCTCTTTTTGAGTGGTTCGGCCGCAATGGCTTGCAGCTGAAGCGGGCGCTCGAAGCGTTGGCCCGCCAGCTTGGCCAGCGCCGGTTGCACCAGCTGATCGAAGGTGACCATGGCGGAGACGGGGTTGCCCGGCAGGCCGAAGAACCAGGCGCGGGGCAGACGGCCAAAAGCAAACGGCTTGCCCGGCTTGATGGCCAGCTTCCAGAAGCCAATCTCGCCGAGCTCGTCCAGCAGTTGTTTGGTGAAGTCCGCTTCCCCCACCGAGACGCCGCCGGTGGTGATGAGTACATCGGCCTCTTCGTCGGCGCGGATAAAGGCGGCGCGCAGCTGGGCGGGATCGTCCGGGATGATGCCAAGGTCGAGGCAGTCGCAGCCCATGCGCGCCAGCATGGCCCGTACGCCATAGCGGTTGGAGTCATAGATATCGCCGTGGGCGAGCGGGGTACCAACCGGTTTGAGCTCATCACCGGTGCTGAAGATGGCCACTTTCAGCGGGCGACGCACCGTGACGGTAGCCACGCCGAGGGAGGCCAGCAGTGGCATTTCGCGCGGGGTGAGGCGAGTACCGGCTGGCAGCACGCAGGCGTCCTTGCCGATATCGCTGCCGGCGCGGCGGATATTCTGGCCCGGTTCGGGTTGTGCCAGAAAAGTGATCCGATCGCCGTCGGCCTGCGTTTCTTCCTGCATCACCACTGCATCCGTACCAGCCGGTACCGGAGCACCTGTCATGATACGCACGCAGTGGCCAGCGGGCCATTCACCCTGATAGGGCTGACCGGCAAACGCTTTGCCCGCCATGATGAGCGGGGTGCCGCTGGCGAGATCCGCAAGGCGTACGGCATAACCGTCCATGGCAGAGTTGTCGAAGGGGGGCACGGCGAGTGGGGAGGCGATATCACAGGCCAGTACCCGGCCAAGGGCATCAGGCAGGGGCAACTGCTCGGTGTCGCAGCAGCAGGCAAGTTGTTCCAGCATCCCTTGCAGGGCATCGCTTAAGGGGAGTAGTCCGCTGGTATCAAATCCCATCGTCATGACCTCTTTCTATGATTGAAGGCGGGATTATCACAAAATTCCCCGGGGATGGGCAGGTTATCTCGAGGGAATCTCGGGGTAATCGGCGCAAAAACGGGGGTAGATGGCCATAAAGTATGAGGTGACGCACAAGTTGACTTGAATCTTGGCGGCAATGGCCGTTTACTATGCCGCCATAACAGATGGCCGTCACATCCTGTGTGGCTACCATTACAGCGATACCGTCGGCCCTGTGCGCCGCCATAACATAGGGGGATGCTCCTTGAGCAGCCCTCACAGTCCCTGAGCGTGGGAGAAAAGACAATGACAACCTTAAGTCCGGAAGCCTTGCTGGTCAGGGCTGCCCTCGAAGCCCAGGGACTGGAAACCCCCCTGGTTGCCAACGAGCTGAACAGTCAGCAGAAGCGGGAGAAGATCGAAGGCCATATGCGCTCCATCATGGAGACACTGGGGCTGGATTTGGCCGATGACAGTCTGGCCGAGACACCGCACCGCATCGCCAAGATGTACGTCAACGAGATCTTCTCCGGCCTCGATTATTCCACCTTCCCCAAGGTGACGGTGATCGAGAACAAGATGCAGGTGGACGAGATGATCATGGTGCGGGACATCAGCCTCACCAGCACCTGCGAACACCACTTCGTCACCATCGATGGCATGGCCCATGTGGCCTATATCCCTCGCGGCAAGGTGATTGGCCTGTCGAAAATCAACCGCATCGTGCAGTTCTTCGCCCGTCGTCCCCAGGTGCAGGAGCGGCTGACCCAGCAGATCCTGCTGGCGCTGCAGACCCTGCTAGGTACCAAGGACGTGGCTATCAGCATCAAGGCGACCCACTACTGCGTCAAGGCGCGGGGGGTGATGGACTCCACCTCCTACACCACCACCACCTCCCTCGGCGGTGTCTTCAAGACCCAGCCCGATACCCGGGCCGAATTTCTCGGTGGCCTGCGCGGATAAGATGGCGGTTGTTTTGTAACCGCCATGCTGAATAAACGAGACGCCAGCTGCCATTGCTGGCGTTTTTCATTGGTTCAGGATGAGAGTGGCGGTCTGCCACTGCTTGGCCCGCGTGGCTTGCCCTATGCAAACGTTATGCATTTTTTCGATTTATTCATCTGAGCGGTATATTTAATCGAACACGAAAAAAACCTCGTTTTCACCTTACAAAAAGTAACCGGTCAGACTCTTTCCGAACCGTCACAATCCGGTTACTCTAGCGCCCCCTCACGGCTCTCGCTGCCGCTCATGGAATTCAGAGATATTCATCAAGGTTGGATGGTGCGCCACTGAACAGGTGGCCAGATAGTTCATGTCAGGAGGGCGTGAACCGGACGAGTGCTACGAATTTAACGACCACCAGGATATCCCATGAATACCAGTACCATGACCATAGGTAAAAAACTCACCGCCGGCTTTGCCGTGCTCGGTTTGATGGTCGCCTTTATCGGCGGTTTTGCCCTTGTCCAGTTTGGCAACATGAATGATGTTGCCATCCGGTTTACCGACAGCATCTTGCCAGCGGTCAATCGCACCAGCGCGATCGGGGATTCTCTCGGTGAGTTGCGTCGTTATGAGCTGGGTTATTTCGTGGTGGCCGCCGAGCCGCTGAAAAGGGCTGAATATCGGAATATTGCCAGTCAACAGCTTAACTCGATCGCGCAGCAGCTGATTGCCCATGACAAGACGATCTGGCCTGAGGATGTGGCGGAGCGCCGTACCTTCGATACGGTGAAATCTGACTGGGATCGTTACGTCGCCCTGCACCAGCGAGTCACACAGCTGCAAGACAGCGATCAGCTTGCCGAAGCCCAACGCATCTTCCTTGAGGAGGGGGTTCCCCTTTACACCGCGCTGAGCAAGTCAGTGGCCTCCCTGATCCAGATTAACCATGGTTATGCGTCTGAATCCCGCAGTGACATTGTCGACTCTTATCAATCCGCCAATCTGAGTGTCACAATCGCGCTGGTGATTGGTCTGATCCTTGTGGTGGTGCTCTCCGTGGTACTGACCCGCCAGATCCGCGACCCGCTGATCATGCTGGCCCGTCAGGCCCAGCGTATTGCCAATGGCGATCTGGGTCAGGGCGAACTGCAGCAGTGGATCCGCGACAGCCGCTTCAACCGTGATGAACTGGGTCAGCTGGGTTCCGCCATCAACCGGATGCAGGGCTCCCTCTCCGATCTGGTGAGTGAGATCGCCGGCTCCGTGAGCCAACTCAGCAGTGCGGTGGAGGAGGTGAGCGCCATCTCCAGCCAGTCTGCCAGCGGCATGGCCATCCAGCAGAACGAAGTCTCCCAGGTGGCGACCGCCATGAACGAGATGCAGTCCACCGTCAACGAAGTGGCCCGCAACACTACGGATGCCATGAGCGCCGCCAAGGATGCCTCCCGCACCTCTGCTGCCGGCAGCGAAGTGGTACGCAGCTCGATTACCAGCATCGAAGAGGTGTCGGTCAAGATTGAACAGGCGGGCATAGTGGTGCAGCAGCTGGAGGCCGACAGCGCCAACATCAGCGTGGTGCTGGATGTGATCCGCGATATCGCCGGTCAGACCAACCTGCTGGCCCTTAACGCCGCCATCGAAGCGGCCCGTGCCGGTGAGCAGGGTCGTGGTTTTGCGGTCGTTGCGGATGAAGTGCGTTCATTGGCCCAGCGTACCCAGGACTCCACCGCCGAGATCAGCAAGATGATCGAGCTCTTGCAGAGTCGCGCCGCCGAGGCGGGCAACGCCATGCAGCTGAGCCGTCACCAGATGCAGGAGAGTGTCGGTCTGGCACGGGATGCCGGTACCAGTATCGAGACCATCAACGGTGCTGTGGTGCGCATCACTGACATGAACACCCTGATCGCCACCGCCACCGAAGAGCAGAACGCGGTGACCGAAGAGCTCAACCGCAGCATCGTCAATATTCACAATGCCGCTGACGAGAATGCCCAGGGCGCTCATCAGATCGCCCAGGCTTGCGTCGAACTGAGCAAGCTGGCCAACACCCTGCACCATATGACCCAGCGCTTCACCCTCTAAGGGTTGATGCATGGATAACAACAAGGCCCCGCCAATTGGCGGGGCCTTGTTGTTTCTGGCGTTGTGGAAGGGCTCAGCTCAGGCCGACTATCTCGCCGTTCTCATCGATATCGATATGGCGATAGGCAGGCAGACTGCCCAGCCCCGGCATGGTCATGATGGGGCCCGCCAGCGCATAGACGAACCCGGCACCGGCGCAGAGCTTCACCTCGTCGATGGGCACCTCGAAATCGGTCGGCACCCCTTTGAGGGCTGGGTCGTGGCTGATGGAGAGCGGCGTCTTGGCCACGCAGATGGGCAAGTGATCCCACCCTTCGGCGGAGAGCTGGGCCAGCTGCTGGCGGGCTTTGTCGGAGAGCTGCACTCCGCGGCCGCCGTAGCCGCACTCCACCAGGGTCGCCAGTTTGGCGTCGAGGCTCGCCTCGTCGGGGTAGAGCAGTTTCACCTTACCTGGTTGCTCGCAGGCGGTGACCACGGCGCGGGCCAGCTCGCTGGCGCCGGCACCACCCTGGGTGAAGGCGTTGGAGATGGCCGCGCCACAGGCACCGGCTTGCTGCGCTTCATGGGCCAGCAGCGCCAGTTCGGCCTCGCTGTCGGTGGGGAAGCGGTTGATGGCGACCACCACCGGCCCCCCGTAGCGCCGGGCGTTCCGGATATGCCAGGCGAGGTTGGCGCAGCCCTGCTTGAGGGTTGGCAGATCTTCCCCTTGCAGGCTGGCTGGCAGCGGCTGGCCCGGGCGGATATCGAGCAGGCCGCTGTTGGCCTTGAGGCCGCGCACCGTGGCCACCAGCACCACGCAGGCGGGGGTAATACCTGATTGGCGGCTCTTGATGTTGAAGAATTTCTCCAGCCCCATGTCGGAGCCAAAACCTGCCTCGGTCACCACATAGTCGGTCAGGCCAAGGGCGATACGATCGGCGATCACCGAGGAGTTGCCGTGGGCGATGTTGGCAAAGGGGCCGGCGTGCACCAGCACCGGCGTCTGCTCGGTGGTCTGCATCAGGGTCGGTTGCAGCGCATCTTTGAGCAGCACCGTCATGGCGCCCGCTACTTCCAGCTGTTCGGCGGTAATAGGCTTGCCGTGAATATCGCGGGCCAGCTGGATGCGGCCGATGCGCTGGCGCAGGTCTTTCAGATCGCTCGCCAGCGCCAGAATGGCCATCAGCTCGGAGGCGGCGGTGATGACGAAGCGATCGCTGCGCTCCACACCATCGGCAGCGCCCCCCTGTCCAATCGTGAGGTGGCGCAGTGCGCGGTCATTCATGTCGAGGGTGCGTGGCCAGAGGATGTTGTCAGCATCGATATCGAGCCGCGGCAGGCCGGTTTTGGCGGTGAACTCGGCACCCAGTTTCTGTTCGTGGAACAGGCGGGCATCGAGGGCTGCTGCCGCCAGATTGTGGGCCGCCGTCAGGGCGTGAAAATCGCCAGTGAGGTGGAGGTTCATCTCCTCCATCGGCACCACCTGGGCGTGGCCGCCACCGGCAGCGCCCCCCTTGACCCCGAATACCGGCCCGAGGCTCGGCTGGCGGATAGTGGCGATGCTGGGCTGGCCGATATGGTTGAGCCCCATGGAGAGGCCAAGGGTGGTCACCGTTTTCCCTTCACCGAGCGGGGTCGGGGTGATAGCGCTCACCAGTACCAGCTTGCCGCGCTGTGTGGGTTGAGACGTGAGCAGGTCGAGGCTGAGCTTGCCTTTGTAGTGGCCATGAGGGCTGAGCAGGTGCTGGGGGATGGCGAGGCGTTCGGCCAGCGCGTGGATTGAGAGACGGGGGGACTGGCGGGAGATCTCGATATCGCTTAGCATCAGCACCTCGTTGGCATATCGGGGTAAAATATGCGGCGCAGTCTAGTGGAATATAACGGGTAATCCAATGACGAAAACGATTTTATTTGGTGATGGTGAGGTTCGTCAGAATCCTGTTCTGCTGGATCTCAACGCACTCTATCATCCCCCCAAGCAGCCGATGACGGCGCTGGGGATTGTCAGCGCGCTGGTGCCGTTGTTCGGTTTCGGCTGGCAGGCGATGACCCAGGACCCCGAAACCCAGCTGCGCCACGAGATCCGCAAACGGGTCAACAAGCACAAGACCGACGAGGCAAACCTCATTTTGATCCTGCAGCTGGCCGCCATGTTTGACTGCCCCGAGATTGAAGTGGCGCTCCCCTATGCCTTCAGTGAGCAGCAGTTGTCGGTGATACGCACCCGTTTGCCACGCTGGCAGTTAAGCCTCGAGCAGGAGCGTCTGCTAGCCAAGCTCCCCCCTGTTGCTGCATCCACCACCGCATCCGGCCAGCGTTAGGTTTCAAGCCGGACCAGCAGGCCGGACAGTCAGGCCGTACCCTCTGCTCTGGCAATCAGGTCGGCGCATCCCACTGTTGCGGAGCGAGATAGCGCTCCTGCACGAACTCGATAAAGCAGCGCACCTTGGCCGAGACGAAGCGGCGGTGCGGATAGACCGCATAAAGTCCCACCTCTCCCTTGTCCCACTCCGGCAGCAGGCTGACCAGCTGTCCTGACCGCAGGGCCTCCCCCACGATAAAGGTGGGCTGCAATATGATGCCCTGATCATCACAAGCGGCGCGGGTCAGCGCCACCCCGTTGTTGGCCCGCAGCGGCCCCTGTGGCCGGATGCTCTGCTGCTCGTTTCCCCGTTTGAAGTGCCACTCCGGCTGGGTCAGGGTGTAGATCAGACAGTCGTGCTGCTTGAGATCCTCGGGTTTTTCCGGTCTGCCCTTGCGTGCCAGATAGGCGGGGCTGGCGCAAAGCTCGACCCGAATGGTGGCAAGCTGGCGCGCCACCAGCGAGGAGTCGCTGAGGTGGCCGATCCGCAGCGCCAGATCGAACCCCTCTTCCACCAGCGCGACCCGCCGGTCGCTGTACTCGATATCGAGCTTGAGATCGGGGAAGCGCTGGCGAAACAGCGGCAGGGCGGGGGAGAGGTGCAGATAGCCAAAATCCATCGGCACCGAGAGCTTGAGGGTGCCGTTCGGCTGCTGGTTGTGGTGGGTCAGCTGGCTGTGGGTCTCTTCCAGCTCCGCCAGCAGGGCGAGGGAGCGCTGGTAGTAGAACTGGCCCGCTTCGGTGGGATTGACCTGACGGGTGGTGCGCGACAGCAGCCGGGTGGCGAGGGACTCCTCCAGCTGCTGCATTAGCTTGGAGGCCATGGCGACCGAGATGCCGAGCTGGTTGGCAGCCCTGGTAAAGCTCTGGCACTCCACCACCTTGATAAAGGTACGCATGGCGGCGATCTGGTCCATTTTCCATCCTCAGTAAATAATGAATTTAATAAATCACTGATTATTCATCTTCAGAACGAGGTTAGCATTTTAACCACTGATGTGAACCCCAAGATGAAGGAACGAACGGATGAAAATGACCAAGGCTCTGCTGGCCTCCTGCCTGTTTATGGCTACCCCTCTGATGGCGGCGGATTACGATGTGGATGCGGCGCACACCACGGTGCAGTTCAAGGTGGGTCACCTGGGCTTCTCCGAGCTGGTGGGTCGCTTCAACACCTTCAGCGGCACCTTCAGCATGGATGACGCCAACCCGGCGGCCGCCAAGGCGAGCTTTGAAGTGGATGCCGCCAGCGTCGACTCCAATCACGAGGCCCGCGACAAGCACCTGCGCAGTCCGGACTTCCTCGACGTGAAGCAGTATCCCAAGATGACCTTCGTCAGCTCCGCTTACGAGGGCACCAAGGATAAAGGCGTGCTGAAAGGGACCCTGACTCTGCACGGTGTCTCCAAGGAAGTGGCCTTCGATCTGGTCAAGATCGGCGAAGGCAAGGATCCCTGGGGCGGCTACCGCAGCGGCTTCAACGCCTCCACCACCATCAAGCGCAGTGACTTTGGCGTGAGCTACATGCTGCCCGGCATTCCGGACGAGATGAACATCAACCTGTTTGTCGAAGGCGTGCGCAAGTAATGGGCGCGGAACTTCTGCTGCAAACCCTGGCGGCTCCTCTGGGAGCCGCTTTGCTATCGTGGCGCTGGCCGCGACTGGGTTATCTGTGGGGCGCGCTGGCGCTCTGGCTGGTGGGCTCATTGCTCGGCGGTCTCTATGGTATTCCGGCCAAGGCGTGGCAGTGGCTGCCGCTGACCCTGCTGGTGCCCGCCATTGCGGCTCAGGTGAACGATCTGCGCGGTTCACTGCTGCTCTTTGCGGTGTTCAGTGCGCTGGTGTGGTGGCAGGGATTGGCCTCGGTACTGGCGAGCGAACCCGGGATCTGGCTGGCGCTACTGCCCGCCATCCTCTGGTTTGGCTGGAGCACCTTGCGCTGTGACAGCCGCGAAGGGCTCGGGTTTGCCCTCGGCTTTATCTGGTTGGCACTGGTGATCGGCATCGATGGCAGTCTGCTGATTGCCCAGCTGGCCGGTGCGCTGGCCGCTTTCGTCGGTTTTCGCGCCCTGCTTGCCACCTTTGTTGACATCAAGGTAGCACCCGCCGGTCTGGCGCTGGCCCTCGCCTTCGTCCAGATGCTGGCCTGGCAATATGTGGAGGTGCCGCTGCTGGTATTGCTGCCGGTCTGGTTGCTGCCGCTGCTGGAGTGGGCGTTACGTGACAAACCCTGGCCAGTGCGTTGGAGTGGGCTGATCCTGCTCGCTGCCGCGGGAACCGGGCTCAGCCTATGGTGGGTCTGGCCTGCTGCTTCTTTGTACTGATACTTGTGTGGAAAATGGTCAAATGGCGCCATTTTTGCATACCTGCTCATACTCTTGGCAGATAATGATTGAGCCCCCTATGTGTTTCAGATAAAAAGGATTTTCATTTTATTTGGACACACACAGAACCCGGCCGCGCCGGGTTCTGTTTGCCTGCTTTGCGGCACATAAGGAGGCCACAGTTGCGCAGTCAAGGATCTGAGCATCTGTTTTTTCGCCATTTCACCGGACAGGGACGTATCGATGGTCTCTGCATTCTGCTGGTCACTCACCTGCTTCCCGATCGCCCCCGTTTTATCGACGCTCTCGGTCAGATTGGACGGATTGGTGCCATTTTGCCCAAACCGAAATCGGTACACTGCCCGACCCTGGAGTGGGTATCCCAGCACTATCCGGTGCTGCCCCTCAACCGACGCTGGACCAATGAACCCGACAGCCTCATCCAGCAGATTGCGCCGCTGGTGGCCCCCCACGAGCGGTTGCTGATCCTCGATATTGGCGGTTACTTTGCCAAAACCCAGGTGATCTTGAGTGAATACTTCGGCCCCCGTTTCCTCGGGGTGGTGGAGATGACCGAGAACGGCCATCAACGCTATGAGCAGGAGGTGCTGGCGACCCCGGTGGTGTCGGTGGCACGCAGTCCCCTCAAGCAGGCCGAGGATATCCAGATTGGTTTGAGCGTGGTCTACTCCGCGGAGTCGCTGGCTCGTAATCTCAACCGTACTTTCAACGTCTGCGAAGCCGTGCTGTTTGGCTATGGCAAGGTGGGGCGCAGCATCGCCCGCGACCTGCGCTGTCGCAATCTTCATCTCGGGCTGGTGGAAACAGATGTGCTGCGACAGGTCGAAGCGCTCTCTCACGGTTTTCGCTTGATCACCAAGGCTGAAGCCTTGAGCCGCGCCGAGCTGGTGATCTGCTCTACCGGCAACGGCTCGCTGGATTTGGCGGATCTGCAGGCGCTGCGCCCCGGCACCATGGTCGCCTCGGTCACCTCGGCCGATGACGAGTTTGCCTTCTCGCTGGCCCAGTTGCCGTGGCCGAGCGAAGAGGTGTGCCCCCATGTGCTGGCCCTCAACCGGCCGGATGGTACCCAGATCTACCTGCTCAACCGGGGCGAGGCGGTCAACTTCGTCCATGGCGCCGTGATTGGCGAATATGTCTATCTGGTGCTGGCGGAGATCATGGAAGGGATCCGGATGCTGGCGGCAGGCCCTCTTGCTCCCGGCCTGTTCGAGCTGCCAGAATCGGCGATGCGTACCATTGCCCGCCATTGGCTGGCCGATTTTCATGGGGTTGATCAGCGCTGATTTGACCGAACCGGGATTGGCCATTGGGTGGCGGTACGCCATTTCCCGCCATTGGCCGCTTTTTTTATGGAGTCACTCATGACCGAGTCTGAAACCCTGATCAGCAAACCCCGCATCGAAATCCGCTACTGCACCCTCTGTCGCTGGATGCTGCGCGCCGCCTGGCTGGCGCAGGAGCTGCTTTCCACCTTTGACAGCGATCTGGGGGAGGTGGCGCTGGTGCCGGCCAGCAAGGGGGAGTTCCGCATTCTGGTGAACGGGGTGCAGGTGTGGGATCGGGTGGTCGATGACGGCTTCCCCGAGGCCAAGGAGATCAAGCAGCGGGTGCGCGATGTTATCGCCCCTGAGCGGGATCTCGGCCACTCGGATCGCAAGGCGGCCGAGTAAC
The DNA here is from genome assembly GCF_049174935.1 of Aeromonas sp. 600886. Taxonomy (NCBI): domain Bacteria; kingdom Pseudomonadati; phylum Pseudomonadota; class Gammaproteobacteria; order Aeromonadales; family Aeromonadaceae; genus Aeromonas; species Aeromonas sp. 600886. The sequence goes on from NZ_JAAKUB010000007.1 coordinate 42,855, forward strand.
GCCAGATGGGCCGAGCGCCTCGAAAAGGTGCTGAGCATGAGAGCTAAAGGAGAGGGAGGCGATGGCCTCTCTCTCCTTTTTTGCCTTTGGCTGTTTGCCTGGCGCCTGCAGGGCTATGAGCGCGGCTCGGCCAGATGACTGCCGATATAGCGGGCCCGCTTGTGGGGCTTGATGCGGCTCACATCGACCCACACCAGCCCGTCGATGCAGTGGTTGAAGTCGGGGTCGATACCAAAGTCCATAAACTGCACCCCGCCCGGCTCGCACAGCTCGGAGTACTGCTTGTAGAGGGTGGGGATGGCGCAGCCCAGATTGTCGAGACGGGCCTTGAGTGCTTTGAGATCGGCGCCGTAATCCACCCCTTCGAACAGAGGCTGCGTCTCGGGGTAGGGACGGCGGGAGGGGGCCAGCGCCAGCTCGGGGGCAAAGTGCTGGCGGTAGAAGCTCACCAGCAGATCCTTGGCCGCCGGCGGCAGGCTGCCGGAGAGCGACACCGGGCCAAACAGGTAGCGGTAGCGGGGATAGCGGGCCAGATAGGCACCGATGCCGAACCAGAGATAATCGAGCCCCCGCTTGCCCCAGTAGGCGGGCTGGATAAAGCTGCGGCCAAGCTCGATGGCCTGCTCCAGCCGGGGCAGCAACTTATCCTCAAAGCCGAACAGGGTGTGGCTGTAGAGGCCATCCTTCCCCTTGCTGGCCAGCAGCTCCGCCACCGGGGCAAAGCGGTAGGCGCCGATAATGTCGAGTCGGGCCGGATCCCAGAGGATCAGGTGGTGATAGTCGTTGTCAAAACCATCGAGATCCCGCCGCTTGCCAGACCCTTCCCCCACTGCGCGAAAGGCGATCTCCCGCAGTCGCCCCAGCTCGCGCAGGATCACCGAGTGGCTCAGTTCGTGGCGGCGGTAGAGGTAGATCCCCTGACCATCCGGGGTGGTGCCGAGCTGTTCGCAGCTTTCGATGGCCTGTTTGAGCTGGCGGCGATCCCCCGGCAGGGCGATGGGGGCCTCGGTCTGCAGCCGTCCCGCCTTGCCACGGCCAATCCGGTAGAGGTGGTTGCGCACCAGCCGCGCCGCCGTCTTGGCGGGCAGCTCCTGAAAACTGCCGAGCGGAATGCGCGCTCCTATGGTCACCGGCAGGGTCTGCCCCTGCTGGCGAAACAGCTGGCGCACCAGCAATAGGGCGGAGGCGGGCTTGTTGAGCCAGGAGGCGAGATAGAACCAGAGGCTGTTGCGCCCTCCCAGATGGATGGGCACCAGCGGGGTGCGGGTGCGCTGGGCCAGCTTGATAAAGCCTGCCTGCCAGGGGCCATCTTTCACCCCCTTGAGGCCAAGCCGCGAGACTTCGCCTGCGGGGAAGATCACCAGTGCCCCTTCATGGGCGAGGTGTTCGTTCATGGCGAGGATGGCCTGTCGATCGGTCTTGCCCTCCATATTGTCCACCGGCAATAGCAAAGGGCGCAGCGGCGCGAGCTGGGCCAGCAGCTGGTTGGCGACGATCTTCACATCGGGGCGGATGCGGCCGAGCAGTTGCAGCAGCGCTAGTCCGTCCAGCGAGCCGATGGGGTGGTTGGCGACTAGAATGACCCGGCCGCTGGCGGGAATATGCTCCAGCTGCGCCTCGCTGACCCGATAGTCGAAATCGAGCTGGGTCAGCGCCTGCTCGACAAAGTCGAGGCCGCGCAGGTGCGGGTAGCGGGCGGCAAAGTCGGCAAAGGCACGTTCGTTGAGCAGCCAGCCCAGCAGCCGCTTTAACAGCGGGGTAAGCAGGGGGTAGCCAAGCAGGCGGGGGAAGTGCTGGGTCAGCAGGGTATCGATAGTGAACATCTGGGGGGCTCCGGCGATCCGTTGCTCCCAGCATGATGTGACACTGTTCCCGCGACATGTCAGCGGGATGACAATTTGATGGCAGCGGCGGCCAGTTGCTCCTGAGCGACCCTCCCCGGTTTCCCTTTCTTGATGGGTGATGGCCAGATAGCAAGGGGGGAGCCGGTTAACCGGCTCCCCCCCTCGGTGGTCGTGGTAAGGATAGCGACTCGATTAGCCGCGCCAAGCCGCGGTGAGGCGCACCAGCTCCACCAGGGTGGCGACCGATTTCTCCATGGATTGCAGCGGGATGAACTCGTGCTTGCCGTGGAAGTTGTGGCCTCCGGTGAAGAGGTTGGGGCAGGGCAGACCCATAAAGGAGAGACGGGCGCCATCGGTACCGCCGCGAATGGGCTTGATCTTCGGCACCACGTCGGCGGCCTCCATGGCGGCCTTGGCGAGCTCGACGATATGCATGTGCGGCTCGATCTGGCTGCGCATGTTACGGTAGCTGTCGGTCAGGGTCAGCTCGATGCGGGCCTTCGGATACTCGGCCTGCAGGGCGGCCACCCGGTTCTGCATCTCGGCTTTGCGCGCGGCGAAGTGCTCGTCGTCGAAGTCACGGATGATGTAGTGCAGGGTGCTCTCCTCCACGGTGCCGCTCATCTGGGCCAGATGGAAGAAGCCCTCATACCCGTCGGTGCACTCCGGGGTCTCGTCGGCTGGCATGGCGGCGTGGAAGCGGGCGGCCAGGGTTTGGCTGTTGATCATGCTCCCCTTGGCGGTGCCGGGGTGGACGTTATTGCCGATAAAACGAACCCTGGCGCTGGCGGCGTTGAAATTTTCATACTCCAGCTCGCCCAGTTCGCCGCCATCCACGGTATAGGCCCACTTGACCGGGAATCTCTCCAGCGGGAACAGGTTGGCGCCACGGCCAATCTCCTCATCCGGAGTAAAGCCGACCCAAATATCGCCGCGGGGGATCTCGGGGTGGGCCTGCAGGTGGTCGATGGTAGTGAGGATCTCGGCGATGCCCGCCTTGTCGTCGGCACCAAGCAGGGTGGTGCCGTCGGTGGTGATGAGATCCTGACCCAGGTAGTTTTTCAGGAAGCGGTAGTCACGAATGGCGAGCACCTCGTCACCCTTGCCAAGGCAGATGTCGCCGCCCTGATAGTTTTCGATGATTTGCGGTACTACGTGCTCCGCCTCGTAGTCGGCGGTGTCCATGTGGGCAATCAGGCCGATAGCGGGGGCGTCCGGCTGGTTGCCCGGCAGGCAGCCGGTGAGGTAGCCGTGCTCATCCAGGGTGACCCGGGTTAGCCCCAGCGCCTTCATCTCTTCTTGCAGGGCACGGGCAAAGATCAGTTGGCCTTCGCTGCTGGGGCAGGCTGGATTGGTCTCATCGGAGCGGGTATGAAAAGTTACGTAACGCAGAAAACGCTCAAGCAGGGTATCCATTAGTCAGCCTCTAACCGATTGTGAGCGGTCATTGTGGCCAATCCGTGCGGGGCACTCATTGCGTCAGCGCAGGTTTTTCCCATTTTTTGACGCAAGGGAAGAGCGGCGAATGTGCGGCGCGCGGGGCAACGTCCGGGAGGGAGATCGCATAAATGTGACATTTATTGCGATATTTAGGCGCTGGCGGTGGTGGCCAAATTCCCCTCAGCGACCGTACAGCAAGGCGTCAGCCCAATCATGACGTTTTCACACACTTTTCAAGGGGAAACCGGGCTGTCGCATAACCTGCGCCATCCCAGAGCCCGCCTGCCCGCCAGCAAGATTTGATCGACTTATTAAAAGGGGATTTTGAACACTATTTTTTATTGTCACTGCCCGCGGTAAGTGTGTACACTCCGCGCCGATCCAAGGGCAACCCTGAAGCAGGCAGAGCCGCCAGAAACCCGACCGATCATACGCCTATAGGGCGAGGCACGCAGAAACGACAGACACTGCTGGGGAATGGTTTCTTTAATACCGGTTAGGCTCCGGTATCAGGGAGAACAACAGACTCTCATCCTTCATTTGACCGAGTGGGCCACCGGCTCATCATCTTCCCTTGTCATGGGCGGTCACTGACGGTGAGGTGGGCTGTGGTTGTTGTCGTCTATCAACACGCATGCGTGCTGGCGCCTTCGCTTCTCTTCCTTGGAACCCTCTCCTTCTGTCGGGATCGCTGCCGAATGATGAACTGACGGCGTGGCTGATGTCGTCTGTCATCAAAGTACCGCGGCGCTACGGCATAGTGGCACCGCATACCGTTGAGCTTGATGTAAAGCCACCAGCCCCACATCAAGACTCGTTACTTCCCCAAGATCCACCAGGCAGCCTCTGGCTTGCCGCGATGTGCAAAGGGTTGGTTTGGGTGGCTGCGTCTCGTGATGGCAGCGCTCGCCGTACTCTGCACTAGATGGTCTGGATGTGATTGAGGGTAACGAAGGCGACTTTGGGTCGCTCATTTGCGAGGCATAGCCCATGACTAACTGGTCCAGCAAGGACTCCTTGAAGGTCTACAACGTTCCCTACTGGGGTGCGGGTTTTTTCAATATCAATGACGCCGGTCATGTGACCGTCGCCCCCGACAAATCACGCCCTGACGCGCATATCGTGCTCTCTGACGCCATCGAACAGTTGCGTCAGTCCGGGCTGACCACCCCCGTGTTGCTGCGCTTCCCTGACATCCTCAAGAGTCGGGTCGATGCGCTGTTCAACGCCTTTGGTCAGGCCATCGAGAAGTCAGGCTATGAAGGGGACTACCTCTGCGTTTACCCGATCAAGGTAAACCAGCAGCGTCGTGTCATCGAGACCATCAGCCAGTCCTACAGCGACAAGCCCCGGCTTGGCCTGGAAGCTGGTTCCAAACCGGAACTGCTGGCCGTGCTGTCCCATCACCATGAGCAAGGCTCGGTGATCGTCTGCAACGGTTACAAAGACCGCGAATATATCCGCCACGCCCTCTTGGGCAACCTGATGGGCCACAAGGTCTACATCGTGGTGGAGAAGCCCTCCGAACTGGAAATGGTGCTGGACGAGTCAGCTCGTCTCAACATCAAGCCCAACATCGGGGTGCGTGCCAAGCTCGCTTCCACCGGCTCCGGCATGTGGGAATCGAGCGGTGGCTCCATGTCCAAATTTGGTCTCTCCGCCTCCCAGATCCTGGCGCTGATCGAACGTCTGCGCGGGCTGGGCAAGCTGGATTGCCTGCAACTGCTGCACTTCCATCTGGGCTCCCAGATCGCTAATATCCGCGACATTCAGGGCGGCATACGCGAGTGCGGCCGTTTCTACGCTGAACTGCGTCGCCTCGGTGCCAACATCGAAGTTGTGGACGTCGGTGGCGGCCTGGGGGTGGACTACGAGGGAACCCGTTCCCAGAGCCACTGCTCCGCCAACTACAGCCTCTCCGAGTACGCCAACAACGTGGTATGGGGCATCGGCGATGTCTGCCGCGAGTTCGATCTGCCGCACCCGACCATCATCAGCGAGTCTGGCCGTGCCCTGACCGCCCACCACGCCGTGCTGGTCACCAATATCATTGGTGCCGAAGGGGTGGAGATGAACGACATCAGCGCGCCGGACGAAGATGCACCGACCATTCTGCAGAACATGTGGAAAGGCTGGCTGGATCTGCGCAGCGAAGATCCCTCCCTGCTGGAGATCTTCCATGACTCGGTGGCAGATTTGGGTGACGTGAATACCCAGTACACCATGGGCCTCTTGAACCTTGAACAGCGTGCCTGGGCCGAGATGCTGCACCAGAACACCTGTCTGGCACTCAAAGAGATGCTCAACCCGGTCAACCGCAACCACCGTGCGCTGGCTGACGAGCTGAGTGAAAAGCTGGCGGACAAGTGCTTTGCCAACTTCTCACTGTTCCAGTCCCTGCCGGATGCCTGGGGTATCGGTCAGGTATTCCCGGTGATGCCGCTGGCCGGTCTCGATCGTCCGCTTAGCCGTCGCGGTATCCTGATGGATATCACCTGTGACTCCGACGGTCAGGTCGAGCACTATGTCGACGGTCTGGGGGTCGAGAGCACCCTGCCAATGCCGGTCTACGGCGAGAACGAAGAGTGCCACGTTGGCTTCTTCCTGGTCGGTGCCTATCAGGAGATCCTGGGCGACCTGCACAACCTGTTCGGTGACACCCACTGCGCGGAAGTGTGGCTGGACGAAGAGGGCAAGATGGACATTCGCAACGTGGTGCGTGGCGACACCGTCGACCAGCTGCTGCGTTACGTCAACATCGACCCGTCCGTGATCCGCGAGAACTACCAGCGGATCGCCGCTCACCCGGCGCTGGACGATGCCACTCGCAAAGCCCTGCTCGACGAGCTGGAGCTGGGCTTGCAAGGCTACGCCTATCTGGAAGACGAATAAGCCTTCTGTTTGCCCCTCGCTTTTGAGGGAAAATGAAAAACGGCGCCTGCGGGCGCCGTTTTTGTTACCGGGGGCCATCCGGCGATTTGACGGGGCACTCGGCCCGTCTTCATTCGGATAACCTATGGTGGCTCGGGGCATCCGCAGGCCACAGATCTGGCAGATATCAGTCCCTTTCAGCTGCTTCCCTTGATCTGCATCAAGCTTGAACCTCGGTGGTTATTTTACGGTCAGGAGTGATGTTGATGGGATGTAACAAAAGGATGTGCATATGGAACTGAAAAGGGACCCGAGATGCTATACCGACGTCTGTATCGACGGTAAGTGGTATCACTACGACCACTGCAGCACCAACGTCTATATGCTGATGGGGGGCGCTGCGCCGAGCCTTCAGCTGGCCTATGAGCCGAGCAGCGAAGAGGAGCTGATCGAGATGCTCCAGCAGCTGGGGCGCTTCTGACTTACCGAATTGATGTCTTGCCATATGGCCATCGGGCGCGTTGCCACGATGGCCACCACTCTTCACCGCGGTGCCTTATCTCAGCGGGTTTTATTGCCCAATAACCCCTTGCCAATCTCCAGCATGGCGACGGCCGCGGCGTAGCTGCTATCGGACTTGCCTATCTCATCCGCTACATAGAGAAAATTGGATTGGTACTTCTCGACGGCCTCCCGTGGAGTGGTCGCGTCAATAAAGTCCTCCTCCACCTCGAATCCTTGGGTCAGCAGGGCCGCCTTTTCATTCAGAAAAGTCGGAGATGCCATGTCGATAAAGGTGTATTGCTGCCGATTGGACGCCGGAATGGTAAAAAACTGGTATCTGGCCATAGGTAAATCCTCGCTTGAAGCGGGTGATAGATGACGTGACGCTGGGTTTAATCTGTGGCTCGCAGGCGGCTTGCTTGCCTCGACGTCGCAGACCGTGCGTGTCGGGAACGCCGCACTTTGTTTTCGTTCGAGACTACTTTGTTGGCATCTGCCCGGCAAGTGGGTCGCAGAGATTTTCTGGATGATCCGAGCAACCGAGATGTTGTGGGCAGGGGCGAGACCGGGATAATGCCGGGCTCACGTTGAGCCCGGCTTGTCAGCGCTCTGTTACAGCACGAAGCTCTGTACCATGGCGCGCAGCTGTTCGGTGAGCTGGTGGATCTGGCGGGCGGCATCGCGGGCGGCGCTGGCCACTTGCAGCGCCTCGTCACTGCCATCGGAGATGCGCACCACGTTGCGTTCGATCTCGTTGACCACTGCGCCCTGCTGCTCGATGGCGCTGGCGATGATGGCGTTGGTATCGACCATCCGATCCACCTTCTCGGTGATGGCGCCGAAAGCCTGTTTTGCCTCCTGCGCCAGCCCGACCCCCTCCTGCGCTTCATGGCTGGCCGCCGACATGGCGGTGACCGAGGCGCGGGCGCCGGATTGCAGCTGTTCAATCATCTGCTGGATCTCGACGGTAGCCCCCTGGGTGCGGTTGGCAAGAGACCGCACCTCGTCGGCCACCACCGCAAAGCCGCGACCCTGCTCACCAGCCCGGGCCGCTTCGATGGCAGCGTTGAGGGCCAGCAGGTTGGTCTGTTCGGCGATGCTGCGGATCACGCTGATGACGCCGCCAATCTGGCTGCACTGCTGTTCCAGCTGGCCTATGGTGTCGGCGGTACGCAGCACCTCGCGGTTGATATGGTCGATTGCCTTGATGGTTCGTTCCACCACATCCTCGCCCTGACCGACCACGTTCTGCGCCTCCTGGGTCATGCGGGCGGCTTGCAGGGCGTTGCCCGCCATGTCTTGTGAGGTGGCGGCCAGCTCCTTGATGGCGGTGGCGACCTGATGGGTCTCCCCTTGCTGATCGGCAATGACCTCCTGTGAGCGGCAGGTACGCGCTTCGATCTCGGTGGCGCTCTCCACTACTGTGACGCCATTTTCACGCACTCGCAGCATCAGGGTGCGCAGGGTCTCCAGGGTCACGTTGTAATCCCGGCTGATGGCGGCCAGCTCGTCCTGACCGACGATCTCGATATGCTGGCTGAGATCCTGGGCGTTGACCCGAGCGGCAATATCACGCACCCGCCCTACGGTGTCGCGCAGGGAGAGATAGGCGCCGATCATCAGGTAGAGGTAGAGCAGCAAGCTGATGGTCAGCGGCGCGGTGACCCACCAGAAGTGGCGCTGGTTGGCGGTCAGCCGCTGATGCAGGTCGGCCTCCAGCCGCTGGCGTACCTGGCCTGCCAGCGCGGTGATGGCCTCGTCCATTTTATCCCCCAGCGCTTGCACCTCCTTGGTGGAGAGCTGCACCAGCTGATCCTTCATCATCTTGTTTTCCATGGTCTCGACCCCCTGACGCACCAGCTGTATCAGAGCATCGGTCTGCTGACCCAGCTCGGCGCGGTATGCCGGTTCCATCTGGTATAGCAGGGTCAGATCGGCCTCCAGCTCTTGCAGAGTGGCGCTGATCAGGTCAAGACGAAAACGCAGGCCGCTGTAGCCCTCGGCCTGAAACAGGCCGAAATCGGCGATGGTGGCGGCACGATCCCGCACCTGAGCCAGCAGGTCGCGCAGCTGCGGCAACCGCTCGCTGGCGAGGATCACCATGTAGTAGGTACCGAGCGCCGGATCCTGAATAAGGCTGCTGGCAGCGGTAATGTGCTTGTAGAGGTGGCGCACCTCGGTCAACAGCTTGTCGTGGCGCAGGTTGCTCTGCTCCACTTCCAGCTTGCCCGCTTCACTCTGCAGGGCGGCCCAGCCCTGCTGGATCACCTCAAAGGAGGGGTTGTTCTGGCGGGTGTCGGCAAAGGCTTGCAGGCTCTGATCAACGGCTTGTGCGGCTGCCTTGACCTGATCATCTCCGACCGGATCCACTTCATAGGCATGACGGGTTACCAGATTGCGATGGGTGAGCAGGGCTTGCTCGATAGCGGGCACGGGGGCGAGATTGACCACTCCCGCCAGCTCGCGGTTGGCCTGGACGTTGTCATCCTGCAGCCGCCCCAGCAGATTGGTCATGCTGTAGGTCAGTGGCAGCAGCATCAGGCAGGACCAGAGCAGGAATTTGTATTTGAAGGAGAGCTGATTGCCCAGCCGGATGGCGGGGTTGAAAATCCATTTCATGTTAAGCCTCGATACCTGAGTGCGGGCGTGAGTCGTGTTGCCTGAATAGTACTCCGAGCGGCCTCTCTTGGGTGATGGCCGGTTGCAAGTTGTGATCCCCTTGGCTTTTTACTTCCGGGCGGGGCGCCGTCAGCCGCACCAATAGAAAACGGGCCACCCGAAGGTGACCCGTGGTCGATAAGGGGATATCCGCCTGCAACCGTCAGTTGAACGCCAGGAAGGGCGAGACGCAGAGCAGCAGGCCGGTGACGATGATGATGTAAAGAGAAGTGCCCTTGTACTTGTGCAGCGCCGGTACCTGATAGACCAGATAGGCCGGTATGAGGCAACCCACCATGCCGAAGATGGGGCTGCAAATGGAGGTGAAGCTCAGCACCGGGGCGTTGAGCACGATGGCACCCCAGGAGAGCATGACGGTAAACACCATGATCCCTTTGCCTACCAATCCTTTGTTGATGCGGTTTTCCGGCATGACGCGACGCAGCAGGTTCATCGCCAGACCCTGACAGGCTTCACGAAAGCCCAGATAGACGCCGAAGTAGGCGGTCATTACCGCAAAGATGTTGAGGGTGAGGCTCAGGAGCTTGAGGGTCTGGCCGGGCATCCCCTGGGCTACCATCGCCAGCGCGGAGATGTTCTCTTGAGAGGCTTTGACCGCCTGATCATGGCCCATGGCCAGAGTGAAGGAGACCGCGTAGAAGAACACCACCACAAACAGGATGCCGAAGGCGATATTCATGGCGCGCATCGCCTTGAAGCGGGCCACTTCCAGCGACTTTTCCCGCGAGCGGTAGGAGATCACCATGGGGCTCAGGCTCTGGATAAAGAGGATAGAGGTGAGGGTAAAGGGCAGCATGATGATGGCATCCTTCATCCAGTCACCGGCGGCGGGCATGGCGGTGATGTTGGCCGTATCCCACTTGTCCACCATCATCAGGCCGAGCACGGCCACCACGCTGATCTTGGTCAGCACCATAAAGGTGGAGATCTTGAACAGCAGGTTTTCGCCGCGCGAGGCCAGTGCCACCAGACCGCAGATCAGCACCAGACCGTAGAGCGGGTTTTCGGAGAGCAGGCCATCGGTGACACCGAAGCTCTGCAGGAAGGAGGCGCTGTCATTGGTGATGGCGGTGGAGTAGACGAAGACCCAGATCACCAGCATCACGAAGTAGAGGGCGCCGAGCAGCACACCCCAGTTCTTGCCAAGGTAGCCGGTGATGACGCTGGGGTAATCCTTGCACTCCGGCGAGGTGGCCAGGGTGTTGATAAAGAGGCGCTGGAACATGTACATGGCGGGGTAGCCGATCACTGCCGAGAGCAGAAAGACCCACAAACCCATCAGACCCACCTGTACCGGCAGGAAGACGATCCCCGCGCCGATGGCCATGCCGATGCTCATGATGATCCAGCCCCAGTCGGTGCTGTCGAAGCGAACCGCTTCTTTCCATTCCAGCGTGCCCATCACGGGGCTGGCGAGTGTAGTGCTATGCGCGTCCATTAAAACCTTCTTTTTTGTAGGGATGTGGGAAAGCGGCGCAAATATAGTTGAATGAAACTGTCATAAACAATGCCCATAAGAGCACTTTTGTTCAAATCAGGATGGTGATCACGGTTTATATTGAGGCCGAAAGGTGCCTTTAAACGCCATTTTTGTATCTTTTTGTTGAATGGATGAAATAAAAAGCAAATAATGTTGAACGAAATGAGATTCATGATTGCAAAAAAAATTGCACAAACAGGAGTGGCTATATGAAACGCATCATCACAGCAGCAGCGGCACCTGACGCTATCGGTCCCTACAGCCACGGCACTGCCTATGGCGACCTCATCTTTACTTCCGGTCAGTTGCCGGTTTGCAAGCAACAGGGTGGTGTGGTGGAAGGGGGAATTGCCGCCCAGACCCGCCAGTCACTGGAAAACCTGAAATCCGTGCTGGAAGCTGCTGGCGGCTCGCTGGATACCGTGCTCAAAACCACCTGCTACCTCGCCGAGATCAGCGATTTTGCCGCGTTCAACGAGGTCTATAAAGCCTATTTCCAGAAAGATTGTCCGGCACGCAGCTGCTTCGCAGTGAAGGATCTGCCGATGGGCGTCAAGGTTGAAGTGGAAGCGATCGCCCATATCGCTCGTTAATGCTGATAAAAAGGTTCAAGTGATGAAACAAGCGTGGCAGCAGTATCTGCAGATTATTCAACAGGTTGTCAAACCAGCGCTGGGTTGTACCGAGCCAATCGCCGCCGCCTATGCCGCAGCGGTCGCCACCCGGCAACTGGGCTGTGAGCCCGGTCGCCTCGAGGTTGCGGTGTCGGACAATCTCTATAAAAACTCGATGGGTGTCTATGTGCCGGGCACCGGCAAGATCGGTCTGGCTATTGCGGCTGCGGCCGGAGCCATCGGTGGCAACGCCGATGCCGGGCTGGAGGTGCTGGCCGCGATCCAGCCAGAACAGGTGGATCGTGCCCAGCAGCTGATCGATGCTGGCAAGGTGCAGGTGAGCCGCACCGCCGCCCCCGAGTTTATCTTCTGCCGCGTGACCGTTTATGGCACGGATGAACATGGTGAAGAGCACAGCGCCGAAGTGACCCTGTGTGGCGGTCATACCCGCATCGTCGAGCAGCGCCGCGATGGCGAGGTGACCTTCACCGCCGATCAGAGCCAGAGCGGTGCCACCGGTTCCATCTGCGACGGGGTCGATATCAGCATCGCTGCCATCTACGAGTTCGCCACCCGGGTGGAGTTCGAGCAGATCAAGTTCATCCTCAAAGCTTCCGAGCTTAACGGCAAGCTCTCCGCCGAGGGGATGAACAACCCCTATGGCCTGGAGATTGGCCGCACCATGCAGCAGAACATCAATGCCGGTCTTATCGGCGAGGATGTGATGAACCGCATCGTGATGATGACGGCGGCGGCCTCCGATGCCCGCATGGGGGGGGCGACCCTGCCAGCCATGAGCAACTTCGGCAGCGGCAACCAGGGCATTGCCGCCACCATTCCGGTGATGGTAATTGCCGAGCGCTTTGCGGCCAGCGAAGAGCAGCTGGCTCGCGCCCTCATCATGAGCCATCTGGGCGCCATCTATATCAAGTCCCACTATCCGCCGCTGTCGGCCTTCTGTGGCAATACCGTGACCAGCGCGGCCGCCTCCATGGCCATGGTCTATCTGGCGGGCGGCAGCTTCGAGCAATCCTGCTTCGCCATCCAGAACGTGCTGAGCGACAGTGCCGGTATGGTATGTGACGGGGCGAAAGCCTCCTGCGCCATGAAGGTGAGTACCTCCTCCGGCGCGGCGGTGCGCGGCTTCCTGATGGCCCTCAACAGTCACTCGGTGTCGGGGCAGGGGATCGTTGCCGGCGACGTGGATCAGACCATCCGCAACGTCGGCCAGATGGTGAAGGAGGGCATGTCTGCCACAGACAGCACCATTATTGATATCATGTCCGCCTGATGTCCCTGTCGGTTGCTGCCCGGCGCCTATTGTCCGGCAGCAACCCTTGCAAGAAGGTCCCATTGTGAAGCTGCAAGAGTTGAGTCCGAGCGATTTTGAGATCCTCAAGTCGATGGAGAACATTGTGGACGGCATCGCCGCCATGTATGGCCAGCACACCGAGGTGCTGCTCCACAGTCTGGATGCGCGCAATCCCTCGATCGTCAAGATTGCCAACGGCCATATCACCGGCCGCAGTGTCGGCGCCCCCATCACCAACCTGGCGATGATGAAGCTCAAGAGCGGGCAGGATATCTCCAGCCCCTACATGACCAAGTGCGCCACCGGCAAGACCCTGCGCTCCATCACCACCGTGATCCGCAACGGGGAGCACAGGGCCATCGGGTTGCTCTGCATCAACAGCGACATGGATGCCCCGTTGCAATCCGTGCTACGGACCATGATGCCGGAGTGCATGCACCCCCATGAGAGCCATGCCACCCCGGAGGTGTTCGCCCGCAACATCGACGAAGCGCTCAACAGCACTATCGACACCGTCAGTGCCGAGGTGCGTGGCAACGAGGCGGTGCCTCCGTCCCAGAAGACTCGGGTTATAGTCAACCAGCTGCACGACATGGGGATCTTCGAGTTAAAAGACAGTGCCCAGATTGCGGCGCGCCAGCTCGGGATCTCGGTCCACTCCATCTACCGCTATCTGCGGGAGATCAAGAAGGGCTGAGCCGATACACTCTGGCCAAATTGGCAGCAAACGGGTCAGCCTTGACCCGTTTTTTACGCCCGCTTTAGCCTCTCTATTTGGACCATCCTTCGGGCTCATCTGCTATCATCATCCCCCCTTGTATTTTTCTATCTCTCTGAACGTGCTGGAGAAATCATGTCTCGACTCATCTATCTGCTGCGCCACGGCCAGACCCGCTTCAATGCCGAGCAGCGTCTGCAGGGGCGTTGCAACTCCGATCTGACCGACAAGGGTGAGGCGCAAGCCATCGCCATGGGGCGGCGGCTTGCCGCCGAACTGGCGGATCCCGCCCGCTGGATCGTCTATGCCAGCCCGCTCGGGCGTGCCCGTCAGACTGCGCTGCTGGTGTGCGAGCAGTTGGGACTGACGGCAGATCGCATCGTCTGGGACGATCGCTTGATGGAGCTGGGGATGGGGGAGTGGGAGAGTTGCCAGATCCCGGCGCTGCGGCTCGCTCATCCCGAGCTCGATACCGGCAAAGGGGACTGGTATCTGCAGGCACCGGGGGCCGAGAGCTTCGAGAGCATTCAGCGCCGGGCACACCTGTGGTTGCAGGATCCCGCGCTCGTCGAGCGGGCCATCGTCATCACCCACGGTCTGCTCGGTGCCATGCTGCGTGGCGTCTATGCCGATCTCGACTATGAGGCGACCTGGTCACAGGAGTTGCCGCAAGATGCCTTCTATAAGCTGCAGGATGGCCACATCACCCGCATTGCCTGCTAATTGCCGTGAGATGGCACCATGGCATGGACCATGATTGCCACCTTCGGATGCCCATTTTTGCCGCAGTTCAACACATCAGAGCACCTTATCGCGGCAAGATGAGGTATCTTATGCCCCGATTTCATCCATTAAACGGATCCGAGACCCCATATGATCATCAAACCCAAGGTTCGCGGCTTTATCTGCACCACCACTCATCCGGTCGGTTGTGAAGCCAATGTTCGTCGCCAGATCGCTTATACCAAAGCCAAGGGCATCATCGAGAATGGTCCCAAGAAGGTGCTGGTGATCGGCGCTTCCACCGGTTATGGCCTGGCCTCCCGGATTGCGGCTGCCTTCGGTAGCGGCGCCGCCACCCTCGGCGTCTTCTTTGAAAAAGCGGGCACCGAGTCCAAGACCGGTACCGCTGGCTGGTACAACTCTGCCGCCTTCGACAAGGCAGCCAAAGAGGCGGGCCTCTACGCCAAGAGCGTCAACGGCGATGCCTTCTCCAACGAGTGCCGCGCCAAGGTGATCGAGCTTATCAAGCAGGATCTGGGTCAGATTGATCTGGTGGTCTACTCCCTGGCCTCTCCGGTGCGCAAGATGCCGGAAACCGGCGAAGTGGTGCGCTCTGCCCTGAAACCGATCGGTGAGGTCTACACCACCACCGCCATCGATACCAACAAGGATCAGATCATCACCGCCACCGTCGAGCCGGCGAACGAGGAAGAGATCCAGAACACCATCACCGTCATGGGCGGTCAGGATTGGGAGCTGTGGATGGCTGCCCTGCGTGATGCCGGCGTGCTGGCTGACGGCGCCAAGTCCGTGGCCTACTCCTACATTGGTACCGATCTGACCTGGCCAATCTACTGGCACGGTACTCTGGGCCGCGCCAAGGAAGATCTGGACCGCGCCGCTGCCGCCATCCGTGGCGATCTGGCTGCCAAGGGCGGCACCGCTCACGTGGCCGTGCTCAAATCCGTGGTGACTCAGGCCTCTTCCGCCATTCCGGTGATGCCGCTCTATATCTCAATGGCCTTCAAGATCATGAAGGAGAAGGGCATTCACGAGGGGTGCATGGAGCAGGTGGATCGCATGATGCGCACCCGTCTCTACGCCTCCGACATGGCGCTGGACGATCAGGCTCGCATCCGTATGGATGACTGGGAACTGCGCGAAGATGTGCAGCAGACCTGCCGCGACCTGTGGCCATCCATCACCAGCGAGAATCTTTCCGAGCTGACTGATTACACCGGCTACAAGCAGGAGTTCCTGCGCCTGTTCGGTTTCGGTCTGGACGAGGTCGATTACGATGCGGATGTAAATCCGGATGTGAAATTCGACGTGGTCGAGCTCTGAGTCTGACTCAAGTGAAAACAGGGCCCCGCGGGGCCCTGTTTTTTTGGCAAACATTCCGCTAATTTGCGGAATTTTATTATCAGCGATCACCTTTTTCCCATATCAAACCCGCTAGTCTTGCGCTGATCGGATCACAGACGGCATTGCCGAGGTACGGAAGCTATGACCACTCCAAATGAAGCGCCCAAAAAGCGCCAACTCCCCACTGTCTATACCCTGCTTTTTATCATCATCGCCCTGATGGCCGCCCTCACCTGGGTGCTGCCGGCGGGCAAATACAACTATGTGACTGCCAAGACCCAGCAGCCGGTGGCGGCCGCGGCCGTGGCTGACTACAGCGGCGATGAGCGACTGTTGCCGGTGCCCGGCAGCTACACCGAGTTGCCCTCTCATCCGCAGGGGGTATTCGAGGTGCTCAAGGCCCCTATTCAGGGCTTTCACAAGGCGGCTGACGTGGCGCTGTTCGTGCTCATCATCGGTGGTTTTCTCGCGGTGACCATGCAGAGCGGGGCACTGGATGCCGGGGTGGGAGCTATCGTGCGCGGCTTTGCCGGGCGTGAGCGGCTGCTAATTCCTGTGTTGATCGCCTTGTTTGCCCTCGGCGGCTCCACCTTCGGCATGGCGGAGGAGACGGTAGCCTTCTGGGCGCTGATCGTGCCGGTGATGATCGCGGCGGGCTTCGATCGCATGGTGGCGGCGGGGATTATCCTGCTCGGCTCCGGGGTCGGGGTGCTCGCCTCCACCGTCAACCCGTTTGCCACCGGCATTGCTTCCGGTTTTGCCGGTATCCCCATCGGCGAGGGGATCGGTTTGCGGGTCATCCAGTGGCTGCTGCTGGTGATCTTTGCCTCCTGGTACGTGATGCGTTATGCCAAGCAGGTGCAGCAGGACAAGTCCCGCTCCGTGCTGGCCGACATCGCCTATGACGACGAGTTCTCCCAGATGAAGAGCGGCAACCTCGCCTTCACCGGCAAGCAGAAGCTCACCATGCTGGTCTTCTTCGGCACCTTCCTGCTGATGATCTATGCGGTGGTGCCCTGGTCCGATTTGGGGATCGATCTGCTGCCCACCTTTGGCTGGTGGTTTGACGAGCTCTCGACCCTGTTCTTCAGTGCCTCCATCCTGATTGCTCTGATCAACCGGATGCCGGAGTCCAACTATGTGGCGACCTTCTTGAGCGGCGCTCGGGATCTCATCGGGGTAGCGCTGGTAGTGGCGGTGGCGCGTGGCATCTATGTGGTGATGGAGCAGGGCGTCATCATCGACACCATTTTGCACTGGGCCGAAGGGCTGGTGACCGGACTCCCCTCATCGGTCTTCATCCTGATGGCCTATCTGGTGCACATCATCCTGAGCTTCTTTATCCCCTCCACCTCGGGGCTGGCGACTGTCTCCATGCCGCTGATGGGGCCGCTGGCTGACTTCTCCGGCATCTCCCGGGATCTGGTGATCACCGCCTATCAGTCCGCCTCCGGCTGGATCAACCTGTTCGCCCCTACCGCCGCCCATCTGGTGGCGGGGCTGGCGCTCGCCAAGATCCCCTACGATCGCTTCGTGCGCTGGGTGCTGCCCTTTATCATCGGCGTAGCCCTCATCACCATGGCGGTGCTGGTGGCCGGTGCCCTGCTGCACGGCTGATGGCACGGATAAAACCACAGATAACAAAAAGGCTCCCGCGGGAGCCTTTTTCATGAGCCTTACTTACTGCTTGTAGCCCTTGAGGAAGCGGGCGAGGCGGCCGATGGCATCCTCCAGCTCCTCTTCGCGGGGCAGAAACACCAGCCGGAAGTGATCCGGCGCGGGCCAGTTGAAGCCGGTGCCCTGTACCAGCAGCAGCTTCTCCTGTTGCAGCAGGTCGAACACCATCTTCTGATCGTCGCGGATGTCATACACCTTGGGATCAAGGCGCGGGAACATGTAGAGCGCCCCCTTGGGTTTGACGCAGGAGACCCCGGGGATCTCGTTCAAGAGCTCCCACGCCTTGTCCCGCTGCTTGCGCAGGCGGCCGCCCGGCAGGATCAGCTCGTTGATGCTCTGATAGCCGCCGAGTGCAGTCTGGATGGCGTGCTGCATCGGCACGTTGGCACACAGCCGCATGGAGGCCAGCATCTCCAGCCCTTCGATATAACCGCGGGCACGGCCCTTGGGACCGGTGATGACCATCCAGCCCTGACGGAAGCCGCAGGCACGGTAGGCCTTGGAGAGGCCGTTGAAGGTCACCACCATCACATCGTCGCACAGGGTGCAGACGCTGGTGTGGGAGATATCGTCGTAGAGGATCTTGTCGTAGATCTCGTCGGCGAAGATGATGAGGTTGTGCTGGCGGGCGATCTCGATCACCTCCAGCAGGAACTCGCTGCCGTAGACAGCACCGGTCGGGTTGTTGGGGTTGATCAGCACCAGGCCGCGGGTGCGCGGGGTGATGCGGGCGCGGATGTCGTCGAGGTCCGGATACCAGTCAGCCCCTTCGTCGCAGCGATAGTGCACCGCATGGCCACCGGAGAGAGTGACGGCAGCAGTCCAGAGCGGGTAGTCGGGGGAGGGCACCAGCATCTCGTCGCCGTTGTTGAGCAGCGCCTGCATCGCCATCACGATCAGCTCGCTGGCGCCGTTGCCGATATAGATGTCATCGATATCGACCTTGCGCATCCCTTTTTGCTGGTAGTACTGCATCACCGCCTTGCGGGCAGAGAAGAGCCCCTTGGAGTCGCAGTAGCCCTGGCTCAGCGGCATGTTGAGGATCACATCCTTGATGATCTCTTCCGGCGCATCAAAGCCGAACGGAGCCGGGTTACCGATGTTGAGCTTGAGAATGCGGTGGCCTTCGTCTTCGAGACGGCGAGCTTCTTTATGCACCGGGCCGCGGATGTCATAGCAGACATCGTCGAGCTTGTGCGACTTGTCGATTGTGAACATGGTGACAGTGATTCCTTCCCCACAGGGACGCGTTGGCGAAAAAGGCGGTTTTTAGTATCAAATATCTTTTCCCCTATTCTTCACAGAATTGAATGCTAGAACAATCTTCTTTTTAGTAGATATTCCTGATTTTTAGCCCCAAAACAGAGTTATTAAAAGGTTAAATTCAGCACGATCGTTTGTGCTTGGCAAGGTTCACCAGTGAAAGATGGGGGAGTGATTAACAAAGCTACTCTACTGTGTTGAAATCTTCACGCTCTCTGGCACGATTGGCTTGTGTAAAAAAGCCTCTTCATCGTCATTTCCGACGAGAAAAAGCTGATACAACTGGCACTGGCCAGCGCATATTTCCCCTTTCCCGTCCTGTTCTATCTGCAGAGGTATCCCATGCATACACCCACGCCCGGTCGCTATCGTCACTTCAAGGGGGGCTACTATCAGGTGCTGACCCTGGCCAGCCATACCGAGACAGGCGAGCAGCTGGTGATCTATCAGTCGGAACAGGATGGCGCCGTCTATGCCCGTCCAGTCGCCATGTTCATGGAGTGGATTGAGCATCAGGGTCAGGTGGTCAGCCGATTTTCGCCGATCAAGTGATCCGCTGGTGTGGCCCTGAATTGTTGATCAACAAATAGACAGAACAGGCCTTTGGAGTCATAAGTTGTCGCATGAGGCTCCTTGTTGGCAACAGCCTCTGTGTGGCTTGCTACTGATAAATATCTCTATTAATCAACCAATTGTGACTTGAGTCACGTTTTCTGGCGACTGGTAACCGGGTTCGCATCGGCTATTGCTGCTCCCATAATGCTGCGCGTGTTAACGCATGGCCCCTTTGCGGGCCTTTTTATCTCATCTTATCGGGAGACATACAGTGAAACCTGTTGCAGCAGAGTTTTTGGGAACCTTCTGGCTGGTATTGGGAGGTTGTGGCAGTGCCGTGCTGGCTGCAGCCTTCCCCCATGTGGGGATCGGCCTCTTGGGCGTATCGCTGGCATTCGGCCTGACCGTGCTGACCATGGCCTATGCCATCGGCCATATCTCCGGTTGCCATCTCAACCCGGCCGTCACCATCGGTCTGTGGGCTGGCGGTCGTTTTCCTGCTTCCGGCGTGCTCTCTTACATCGTGGCTCAGGTGCTGGGGGCAATTGCCGGTGCTGCTGTACTCTATGTGATTGCCAGTGGCCAGGCCGGTTTTGATCTCTCCGCCGGCTTTGCCTCCAACGGCTACGGTGAGCACTCTCCGGGCGGCTACAGCATGATGGCGGCACTGGTGTGCGAAGCTGTGATGACCGGCTTCTTCCTGTTCGTCATCATGGGCGCTACCGACAGCCGTGCGCCAGCTGTGCTTGCTCCGGTTGCCATCGGCCTGTGCCTGACCCTGATCCATCTGGTGAGCATTCCGGTGACCAATACCTCGGTCAACCCGGCCCGCAGTACCGGCGTTGCGCTGTTTGTCGGTGACTGGGCGGTCAGCCAGCTGTGGTTGTTCTGGGTTGCCCCGATTGTCGGTGCCATTCTGGGTGCGCTGGCTTATCGCCTGGTGGCGACGGAGCAGAAGTAATCATTTGCGAAACAAAGTGTGGTATCGACACGCCTGAGGGCGTGTTTTTTGTTTCTGGAGGAGTGAGATAAGAGAACTCACCAAGCCAAACGTCAGAGTCCCTTGGCCTGCAGCATCTCTTTGTAGCGCTGATGGAGCAACTGGACGCGCTCCACATAAGCGCGCGTTTCCGCATAGGGTGGGATGCCGCCATGTTTTTGTACGGCGCCCGCCCCGGCGTTGTAGGCCGCGGTCGCCAGCGCAATGTTGCCGTCATACTGCTTGAGCAGTCCCGCTAGGTATTTCACCCCGCCGAAAATATTCTGTTCCGCCAGCAGGGCATTGCCGACCCCCAGCTCCCGCGCCGTGGCAGGCATTAGCTGGGTCAGCCCCATCGCCCCCTTGCGGGAGACCGCCAGTGGATTGAAAGCCGATTCGGCGTGAATGAGCGCTCGGATCAGCGCAGGCTCAACCTGATAGGTCTTTGCTGCTGCCTTGATGGTGCTGGCATAGTCATAGAGAAACAGTCCTGTGGTCTGCCAGTTGACGCTGGATTTGGGGTCGCAGGCGAAGCAGTCGTTGAACAGCAGCAGTTCGTAATGGCCCTGTTCGGGCGCCATATCGGAGTAACGTACTACCCCGTTTTGCTGCACCGATTTATAGACCTGGATCTGCTTCTTGCCGCCAGCGGCGGTTGCCGCCGTTTGAGCGGTTTCGGGTTGTGGGGCGGGCGCAGCATGATTGACCGGGCGCAAGGGAGAGGGGGCTGCGGTCAGGAAGACCACCTCCGCGGGAGGGGGCGTCTGGCTCCATCCACTCAAGGGGATCAACACCATCTGGCCTGCCAGCATCCATGCTTTCAACCGTCACACTCCTTCCCTAGATCATCATGTTGAGTAAAGCACCATGGCGAGTGCAGAACAAGCGTACAAACAGGGAGTTGTGAAGTGGAGGGGGGATTTGACCGAGGGACGGGGGGATGCCGGAGTATGGCCAGGAGAGGCGCTAAAAGGTGGAATTTTCCGGTAGCCAATGGTCATAAGCGTCTTAGGGAAGTGCTCTAGCATGTTCGCTTTTTTGTTAATAAAAGGCATGCTATCTTGCTGGTGTAAGCTGGTCTGGCTAGTTAGTCTAAATCTATCTTATCTACTGATTATAAAGGAATTTTTTGTGTCAGGAATGCTGGCGATGGAACTCATCTTCGAGGAGTACTGTGACGCCGATCTCTCTCTCATCAAGGACTATTACGAGACGACTTTTTCCCACTATGTGCCAGATCTGGCAGAGCGGGTCTTTGTCGTACGTGATGCTCACTGGCTGGTAGGGGCGGTTCGCTTGCGGGACGAGGAGGAGTTTTATCATCTGTGCGGCTTTCGTCTGTTGCCTCACTACCAGTCGCTGGGATTGGGTTCACGGCTGTTGCAGCACGCCTGTCACGGTCTGGAGGACAAACCGGTAGTCTGTCAGGTACTGCCTTTCGAGAAACCCTTCTATCTCAAGGCCGGTTTTGCCGATATCTCCCTCAACCAATTGAGCGGGTCACTCTTCTCCCTTTATGAGCAACAGCAGCAGCAGGGTTATCAGGTGGAGCTGCTGGTACGGGATACCAGCCAGCCCCTCCTGAATTGAGCGGGCTAGCGGGGTCTGGTCAGCAGGTGGATTTTGCCTGGTGACAGCTCCAGCCCCAGCAGGTTTTCTTTCAGCCAGGCTTGTTGCGGATCCTTGTCATCCAGTCGGTAAACCGGTTTGCTCTCAAGACGCTTCTCCATGCTCTGCAGCAGCATACCGAGCATCATGCCGAACTTTCTCTCTGCCGCCTCCGGTTCCAGCTTGTACTCCACCAGTTTCATGTTGTCGAGAAACAGCGCGCTCTGGCTCTTGTCATAGCGGGGTCTTGCCTCATAGGTCATCTGCAGGCGGGCGTCATATTCGGTATTGTCGGGCAGGGCGATCTTGAGCTTGCCCTTGCCATAGACTCGGGCGGTGTCTGGCTGTTGACGGCCAATCTGGACATCGCTCTGCTCCAGCTTCACATGGGCCTTTATGATGCCGGGCAGCTCCAGCTGTTTGTCGACTTGCACCTGGGATTGCAGGTACTGATTGATCTGCTGCTCATTGATGTCATATGAGCCTTGACCTAGCATGGCCAGGCTGAGCAGCATGGATTGCAGAATCATGGGGGCAACCTGATAGAATGGATTTGCCTTACAGCATACCATTCCTGACTGGCAGGATCTGCCGACCACTGTTTGTTGATGAAAAGGAGTTACCGTTGCTAAACGGTCTGGAACATGATCTCCACCTGCTGTTCTCCCGCTTTCTGGGCTGGCTGCTACTGCTTTTTCATACCGTTATCGTCGCGGGTGTGTCGTTTCGGGTAGTGATGAAACGCCGCCCCATCGGGGTGTCGCTGGCCTGGCTGGCGCTGATCTACGCCATTCCGTTTGCCGGCGTCGGCTTTTACTTGCTGTTTGGTGAAATCAAGTTGGGGCGCCGCCGCGCCGAGCGGGCACAGGCCATGTATCGCCCTTACGCTATCTGGATTCGTCAGTTGGCCCGCCTTTTCCCCCAGCATTGCTGCGAGGTGGGGGAAAAGGCCCAACCATTGCACGATCTGATCCAGGGGCGGTTGGCCATGCCCATGCTCTCCGGTAACCGGATGACTCTGCTCAGCCAACCCGACCAGATCCTGCATGAGATTGCTCAGGATATTCGCCGCTCGACGCTCTCATGCTATCTGGAGTTCTATATCTGGCACCCCGGCGGTGATGCCGACGAGGTGTGTGAAGCACTGATGGAAGTCGCGCTGCGCGGCGTGGATTGTCGTTTGTTGCTCGATTCGGTGGGCAGCAAGCACTTCTTCCGCTCCGGGTGGCCGAAAAAGCTGCGCAAGGCGGGGGTCAAGCTGGTGGAGGTGCTGCCGGTCGGCGCCTGGCGCATTCCGTTCCAGCGGCAGGATTTGCGAATGCACCGCAAGTTGGTGGTGATCGATGACAAGGTCGGCTATACCGGCTCCATGAACATGGTGGATCCCCGTTTTTTCAAGCAGGATGCCGGGGTCGGCCAGTGGGTCGACATCATGATCCGGGTGCAGGGGCCCATGGTGCCGCTGATGTGGTCGATCTTTGTCTGGGATTGGGAGATGGAGACCGGCGAGCGGCTGCTCGACAGTCTGCAGCATGAGCCGGAAGCCTGGCCCCAGACCAACTACCGCGCCCAGCTGATCCCGTCCGGCCCCTTCGTCGGCGGCGACTGCATCCAGCAGAGCCTGCTGCTGGCCATCTATCAGGCGCGCAGCCATCTGGTGCTGACGACCCCTTACTTTGTGCCCGACGATCCGCTGGCGGCCGCACTCAGTTCGGCGGCGGCGCGCGGGGTGCAGGTGCAGCTGGTGTTGCCGGCACGCAACGACTCCATCATGGCCAATTACGCCTGCAACGCCTTTATGGAGGAGCTGCTGGCGGCCGGGGTGGAGATCTACCGCTACGATGCCGGTCTGCTCCATACCAAGAGCGTGCTGGTGGATGATGACTTCGCGCTGGTGGGGACGGTCAATCTGGATCGGCGCAGCCTCTGGCTCAACTTCGAGGTGACCCTGCTGGTGGATAACCCCTCGTTCGTGGCCCAGATGACCCGGCTGGTACAGGGCTATATGGCGGAAGCCACCCCGATGACCCTGGCCCAATGGCAGGCCCGCCCCTGGTACAAGAAGGCGATGGAGAACATCTTCTATCTCTTCAGCCCCTTGCTGTGAGGTGATGGCGAGCCACAAGAATGTTGGCTCGCCCTCTGATTGGACTTGCCTAGTCCCGAGTCCGCCCCGTAGAGTGCAGTGACAACTCCCTGGAGACACATGGATATATGAAAAAGATAGTGGCCCTCGCCGTGGGTGCGGCACTGGTAGGTGGTGGTCTGGCTGCGTGCTGGTACACGGGCAACAGCTTCGACAGCATCATGGCGGAGCAGATCGCCAAGGTAGAGCAAGAGACCGGTATCGATATGCAGTGGCAGCCGAGTAGCAGCAGCCTCTTCACCCGTGACGGGGTCCTGAAGGTCGTGGTGACGCCCGAGGAGCTGGCCTCCATCGATAGCGAGCTGGAGGGCAGTCAGCCCATCGAGTTACAACTGGTGGTCAAGAGCAGGATACTGCCGCTCTACATCAAGAGCCACTTCCTGCTCGATACCCATAATGGCACCTTGGCGCCGGTTTTCACCGCACTGGGTATGGAGCAGTGGCAACTTGGTCTGGAGTCGGCAACCAGCCTCTGGACCCAGGGGAACAGCAGCCGCTTCTGGGCCAATGAATTCAAGGTAAAACAGGGGCTGGACGAGTTCAGTTTCCTGCCCCTGAACGGCGAATTTCACGGCAATCTGGAGGGCAGTGGTCACCTCACCATGACCTGGCAGGGGATGACGGTCCATGAAGAGCAGAGCAAGATGGACTTGGTGCTGGCCGATCTGAAAGGGAGTGCCGACATTGCCGAGATCAGCGGTGTGCTCCTCTCGCCCCAGAGCGAGATGACCCTTTCGGCCCTCACGGTGCAACTGCCTGACAGCGTCAAGGTTGCCCTGCAGGGGATGACTACCGAGACTCAGCTGACTGGTGATGATGCCCAGACCCTCTCCAGCAGCTATCAGATGAAGATTGCCAAGCTGGATCTGGAGAACGAGACTGACACCCTGGCGGTGACGGACAGCAAGTTGGCGCTCAACCTCAACGGTCTGGATCTGGAAGGGTATCAGGGGCTGCAGGCAGCCGGTGGCAAGGGAGTTGAAGATGCCGCCATCCAGCAGGCGCTGGACAAGATGCTCAAACGTGGTGCGACCCTGGAGCTGGCCGATCTCAGCGCCAAGCTCAACGGTGAGGCGGTGACCATGAAGGGGGACGTGAAGCTGGCCTCCACCTCGCTGGAGCAGCTGTTCAACAGCGACGCGGGGATGCAGGCCCTCTCCGGCGTGCTGCATGCCAGCCTCAGCGACAAGTTGGGCAAGGCGGTGCCGCAACTGGCCCCCATGCTCGATCAGCTGACCCTGATGGGTTATCTGAAGGCCGACCAGCAAGCGCTGACCTCCGAGCTGAAGCTGGAGAAGGGCGCGGTGACGGTAAACGATCTGCCGCTCTGACACTCGGCGCAGAAACAACAACGGCTCCCACGGGAGCCGTTGTTGTTTCTGGCGTTTGCATACGAGTCATGTGGGCGGATTACTTGAAGACCACCGTCTTGTTGCCGTAGACGAACACCCGCTCGTTCAGTACCAGCTCCAGCGCACGGCTCAGCACCGATTTCTCTACGTCACGGCCCGCTTTTGCCATCGCATCGGCACTGAAAGTGTGATCCACGTGGATCACGTCCTGCTCGACGATGGGGCCTTCATCCAGATCGTCGGTCACGAAGTGGGCGGTGGCGCCGATCAGCTTGACGCCGCGATCAAACGCCTGCCGGTAGGGGCGGGCACCGATGAAGGCGGGCAGGAAGGAGTGGTGGATGTTGAGGATCTTGCGCGGATAGGCCTCGACGAAGCTCGGGGTCAGCACCCGCATGTACTTGGCCAGGATCACATAGTCAGGCTCATAGCTGTCGATAATGGCGCGCACCTGCTCTTCATGCTCGGTACGGCTCAGCTCGCCATGGCTGACGGTGTGGAACGGAATATTGAACTTGCCGGTGAGCTCGGCCAGGGTATCGTAGTTGCCGATCACCGCGACGATATCCATATCCAGCGCGCCCGCGTAGTTCTTCATCAGAATATCGCCGAGGCAGTGGGTCTCTTTGGTCACCAGGATGACGATGCGCTTCTTGCCCGCCTTGACCAGACGACGCTGGGCGCCGGTGGGCAGGGCATCATCGAGGTCGGCAAGCAGGGTCTCGTCGTTGAAGCGCCCCTCCAGCTCGGTACGCATAAAGAAGCGGCCATTCTCGTGATCCACAAACTCATCGTTCTTGATGATGTTGAGCTGGTGCTTGTAGCAGATGTTGGTGATCTTGGCGATGAGCCCTTTGGCATCCGGGCAATCCGTGAGCAATATTTTCTTTTCCATCTCTGTCATTTTCCGTTTGTGGTGTTGGCGCTGCTGTCTGCGCCGGCAGCGTTGTTCAGGATCTCTTTTCGGGCCCTGTGTTTTTGTTTCGGGAACTATGCCATAAACCGATCCGAGCCATAAAGAAATTCGCCAGTCATGGCCTCGCACGCTGGCGAGCAGGCCGCAGAGCGCGATCCCGGGCGCAATGTTGAAACGCTTTTCAGCCTGCGGGGGGATTTTGACTGGTATCTGCAACCGTTTTTCTTTAGGCTGTCTGCGCTTATTCTCAGGGCGGGGTGCAATTCCCCACCGGCGGTATCCCGATTGACTCGGGGAGCCCGCGAGCGCCCGACTTGGCTGATTGCCAGATCGGGGTCAGCAGATCCGGTGAGATGCCGGAGCCGACGGTCATAGTCCGGATGAAAGAGGATAAGACAGACCTTGCAGCGTTGGCCCTTGTGGGCTGGCCGCTGCATGCCCGTCTCTGTCTGCCTTTCCATGCCCTGATTCTGGTCCTTGTCTTGTTTAGGAGTTTTACCATGAATCAGTCTCTACTCAGTGAATTCGGTGATCCCGTTGCCCGTGTCGAAGCGGCCCTGTCTGCCTTGCGTGCCGGAGGCGGCGTGCTGGTGGCCGACGATGAAGATCGGGAGAACGAGGGCGACCTCATTTTCGCCGCCGAATCCATGACCAATGAACAGATGGCGCTGATGATCCGCGAGTGCTCCGGCATCGTCTGCCTCTGCCTGCCCGACGAGCGGGTTCGCCAGCTCGAACTGCCGATGATGGTGGAGGCCAACTCCAGCCACTACCAGACCGCCTTTACCGTGACCATCGAAGCAGCGCAGGGGGTCACGACCGGTGTCTCGGCGGCTGATCGCATCACCACCATCCGTGCAGCTATCGCTGACGGCGCCCAACCGGGCGATCTACATCGCCCGGGTCATGTTTTCCCGCTGCGGGCGCGAACCGGTGGGGTGCTTACCCGTCGTGGTCATACCGAAGCCACGGTCGATCTGATGCAGCTGGCTGGCCTCAAACCATTTGGAGTGTTGTGTGAATTGACCAAAGAAGATGGCTCGATGGCGCGTCTGCCAGACCTGGTTGCGTTCGGTCGCAAGCACCAGATGCCGGTGCTGACCATCGAGGATCTGGTGCAATATCGTCAATTGTTGTCAGAACGTACAGCCTGAGCCTCATACGAAATTGTAATAAGGCAAAAATTTGGTTAACCTTTGTCCGTGCCCCCACCACACGGCACTCATTTTTTAGACGAATCTGGACAAAAACTGTTCATTCAAAAAAAAATGAGGGTTTTAATGCATTTATCTGTGGTGGGGACTATGCAAAGTAGGATTTTTTTGTGCCATAATCACGCCGCTTGCTAAACGTCTGGCGAGTTCAAGGGAGCTTTAAAAATGAAAAAATTGTTGTTGGTAGGTGTTGTTGGTCTGTCCGCTCTGCTGGGCGGTTGTGCAAACACCAGCGAACTGGAAACTTCCGTTCAGAATCTGTCTAACAAAGTTGACCAACTGGCTCAAGATGTTAGCGCAGTTCGTGCTGATCAGTCCAAAATCGCTGCTGATGTTGCCGAAGCCAAGCAAGAAGCTATGCGTGCTAACCAGCGCATCGACAACATGGCTACTTCCTACAAGAAGTAATCCATGCGAAAAAAATGGCGCAGTTTTGCGCCATTTTTTTTTGCCTGAAATTCACCGTTTCTCCACTATTCCCACAGCACCTTATTCCCACAGTACCTTCTTCGTACTTGACCCATGAGGTCATGCCGGTCTCCCGGCACTCCCCCATCATTACCAGCCAGTCAGTATCTGATCAGTAGAGCAGACTATAGAGTTTGCGACGGTAGCTCTGTGCCGCCGGTGTGCTGCCCATGGTCGCCAGAATATCGAGATAGGTCTTTCTTGCTTCGCCGAATGCCAAGTCCCGTTTGAGGATCGCCAGCAGCAGTTCCAATGCCTCTTCCTGACGGCCGGCCTGGTTGTATTGCACAGCAAGTTCTTGTGCCAGACCAAAATCATCAGGCTGTTCTGCATGACGGGCTTCCAGCGCGCGCAGTTCCGGGCTGTCTGCCGCTTGCAGGGCCAGCGCCAGTCGTGAGCTCAGGGTATGGAAGTGACTTTCCTGTGCCACCATCGGGATGGTGCCGAGGCGCTCCTGCGCTTCATCCAGCAGGTTGAGGTCGAGCGCGGCCTGAATAAGCCACAGGCTGATGTCGTGACGTTCAGGGGCCAGCTGGTGTGCCTTGGTCAGATGGGCATAGGCGATGCTGGGCTGCTCGTCAGCCAGTGCCTGTTGCCCCTTGGCCAGCAACTCTTCCTCTTCTTTGGGGGCGAAGGCGGCGAAATACTGGCGCAGGGTGGCTTCATCCTGCGGTCCTTCGATGATCCCCTGTTCGTCAGGGCGACCCTGATGGAACAGCACCAATGCGGGTAGGGCGCGCAGGCCGAGCTGGCTGGCGAGCGGTTGCAACTGGGGATCGTTCATATCCACCTTGGCCAGGGTGACCTGCTCATTAGCGGGCCCAACCAGTGATTCGATCAGCGGTGTCATCCCGTGACACTCCGGCATCTGCGGAGCATGGAAATAGATGACGACCGGCTTCTTCATGGAGGCATCGATCAGTTCAGCGTGAAAATTCTGGGGATTAATGTCGACGATCATGAGTTGGACTCTTCAGAAAGGGTGTTGAGTAACATGGGGTTGAGTGACTGGCAATTCAAGCGCTCATCAAGCCGGTAAAAGGTCACGGGGGTTGCCGCCGCGAGACTGAGCCAGCCGCTGGCAAAGGGCCAAT
Organism: Aeromonas sp. 600886; assembly: GCF_049174935.1. NCBI lineage: Bacteria > Pseudomonadati > Pseudomonadota > Gammaproteobacteria > Aeromonadales > Aeromonadaceae > Aeromonas > Aeromonas sp. 600886. The sequence continues at coordinate 71,677 of NZ_JAAKUB010000007.1, forward strand.
CCTGTACCTGATAAGGGGTGTCATCGAGCCGGTTGTCGAGTCGCCACCCTTCCTCCGGGAGAAACCGCACCTTCTCCAGTCCCGCCGCTATGCCGCCACCGTGGGCTTTCAGTACCGCCTCCTTGCGTGACCAGAGCCGGTAGAAGGCACTCTCCTGCTCTGGAGCAGGCAGCGCGCAGAGCCACTCATATTCACTCTGTGCATAAAACCGGCGGGCCAGGGGGAGGGGGTGATGCCGCCGTTTGCCCAGTTCGATATCCACCCCAAGCTGCCCCTGCGGGCAGAGCGCCAACACCAGCCAGCTGCCACTGTGGCTCAGATTGAACTGCCAAGCATCATCATGCAGTTGGGGCTTGCCGTGGGGGCCGTTGCAAAATTGCAGGCTGGCGGCAGGGCGTTGCAGCCTCTCGGACAACAGCTGGCGCAGCAGGGCGCGGCTCACCAGATATTCCTGACGCCGTTCAGGATGGGTCATGGTTTGCCAGATATGCAGCTCATCGGTTGACAGCCATTCAGGCAATTGAGCAAGCAGTGCCTGGCATACCCTGGCTGGTTTTAACAAAAAAAGATCGGTTTCGATCATGATTTTTCACTTTAAAAAGGTGCTGAAGCAGGGATAAAAGCCAGTTATCTATGAGGCCAAAGGTCCTTTTTGCGATTGTATATTGTTTGGGCATGATCACATTAATTATGAAAAATCGTGCATTTCCTTGCAAAAATGTGAGCTTGATAGGGATTTTCACTTGCCTCGATAGAATTCTTGGATATAGTCGGGTGCTGTTGCCTTATAAATTGCCCTTTGGGGCCGTATTTTAACAAGATTTACTATTTTGCGGGGATAAAGGATTGCGCTACCTGATGCTACTGCTGGTCGCGCTCGGAATGGCGGGTTGTGCTTCGGCACCCCAACCCGAGGTCGCGAGCAAGATCGAAGTTTCCATGATGGAACCCGTTATTGAACCGGAAGCTTCGCAGACACCCGATGTGAATGAAATCCTGACAGTATACAAAGAGTGGCGCGGTACCCCTTACCGCTACGGTGGTACAACCGAACGTGGTATCGATTGTTCCGCCTTCGCCCGTGAAGTGTTTCGCAATGCGGTCGGTATTGAACTTCCCCGCGATACCCGCTCTCAAGTTCACGAAGGGACGCGCGTTTCCAAGCAGGATCTGGTCGAAGGTGATCTGGTCTTCTTCAAAATCAATCGTCGTCTCAACCACGTTGGTATCTATGTCGGGAATGGCGAATTCATTCACGCCTCGACTCGAGCCGGTGTGACCCGCTCCAAGCTGGACAGCCAATACTGGCGCAGCAAGTTCTGGCAAGCTCGCCGGATCGATATCTGAGTCAGGCTGGACAAACGGCTCGCAGTACGGACTGTTTTTCCAACCTCACTTGAACCGGGCTCGATAGCCCGGTTTTTTATTGCCCTCGTTTAGACTTTCCCGAGTCAAATCACTATAGTGTGGGCCCGTTTTCTTCGGCAGGCTCAGCATGAAACCCCGCATCCCATCAGCTGGTGGCCCCAAGTCGGGCGACCGTAAATCCGGACTTCACTCCCGTAATCGCCATGAGGCGGGTTACGACTTTGAGGCGCTCTGCCTGCGAACTCCCGAGTTGGCCGTCCACATATTTATCAATGACTACGGTACCCGCACCATCGATTTTGCCAATCCCGATGCAGTGAAGTCCCTCAATCGCGCCCTGCTGGCCCATCACTACGGGATTGCCCACTGGGACTTGCCTACCGGTTACCTCTGCCCGCCTATCCCGGGACGGGTGGACTACCTGCACTGGGCGGCCGATCTGTTGGCCGAGAGCGCAGGCCAGCTCCCTACCGGCAAGGGGGTGAGAGTGCTGGATATCGGGGTGGGGGCAAACTGCATCTATCCGCTGCTAGGCTGCCGCGAATATGGCTGGCGTTTTGTCGGATCGGATATCGATCCGGTCTCGGTCAAGGCGGCCACCCTGCTGGCCAAGAGCAACGGGCTCGGCAATCAGATTGAGTGTCGCCTGCAGGGAAACCCCAACCATGTGTTTCGCGGCATCATAGGGCCAAAGGAGCGCTTTGCCCTGACGCTATGCAATCCGCCGTTCCATGCGTCGCTGGAAGAGGCGAGCAAGGGGACGGAGCGCAAGCTGCGCAATCTGGGCAAGGAGGTGACAGGCGCTCCTGTGCTTAATTTTGGCGGCCAGAAGGCCGAGCTCTGGTGCGAAGGGGGCGAGGCGGCGTTTCTGGCCAACATGATTGCCCAGAGCAAGGAGTTTGCCACTCAGTGCCTCTGGTTCAGCTCGCTGGTGTCGAAAAAAGAGAATCTGCCGGGGGCGAAAAAGGCGTTGAGCCGGGTGGGGGCGCGTCAGGTACGGGTGATCGACATGGCGCAGGGCAACAAGGTGAGCCGGATCCTCGCCTGGTCCTTTCTGGATGAAGAGGGATTGCGTCGCGGCTGGTCGAGCGCGCGCTGAGTCCCCACCACAAGGCCCGATGAGGGCCTTTTTTCATGATGAGCCCCGCGAATTTCCCCTGCTGGCGGCATCTTTGGCAATCGATTTCCTCATTGGCAGATCGTGCTGGTTTACATGGTGTAAGTAGTTACTTCCGCCTTGGTACAGGTGTACGCCGAGATTTTTTTGCACTTACAGCTGAAACTTTAATAAAATAGGACTGGTTAGACCTCTTTACAGGCAATGAATCACATAGGGATCGAAACATGAAAGTTGTCGATTTTCTGAAGCGCAAGCGCGAAATTTTGGCGCAGCACCCCTTTGAGCTCAAGGATTGGCTCTCACCGGCGATCCGCGACTACTGGCGTGAGTTTCAGCAAAAGGCACATCTTCACCCTTTGCTGGGTCGTGTACTGGACTTGCAAACCGAGACCCAGAGCGAGCAGCAACAGGATGCAGCAACCGTGGCACGGGTGGCCAACGGTCAGCCTGCCGTGGCTCAGGAACCCGCTGTGGAGCTGGGAGCCGAGGCTGCCGAGCTCTATGCCGCCCTGCAGGCTCGCATTGGTGAAGAGACCCATGTGGGCGAGTGGCTGCACGTCAGCCAGCAGATGATCGATCAGTTTGCTGCCGTGACCGGGGATCATCAGTGGATCCACACCGATCCGGAGCGCGCGGCCGCCGAGTCGCCTTTCAAGACCACCATCGCCCACGGCTTCCTGACCCTGGCGCTGCTGCCGCAGTTGACCGGCTCGGTCGATGAGGCCACCCCCGAGTTCCCGACCGCCCGCATGGTGGTGAACTTCGGGCTGGATCAGGTACGTTTCCCGTACCCCATCAAGGTGGACAGCAACATCCGCGCCCGCACCAAGCTGGCCCGGGTCACCCCCATCAAGGGTGGGCTGGAGCTGCTCAAAGAGATCAAGGTGGAGATCGAAGGGATCCGTCGCCCGGGTTGCGTCATCGAGTCGGTGACCCGCATCTACTTCTGAGCACCCTCATCGGCATGAATGGTGAAACGGGCCCGCTGTCGTGTGCAACGAACAGCGGGCCCGTTTTTTTGCCTGTTTGTTGCAAGGTCTGAGGCGTCAGCCATCGCGCGCCGACCCCAGCTTGATATGACTCACAAAACGGTGCGCCGTGCAGTTAGCCAGCTCTCATTTTGGCGAGTTGGCCGCGTGAGGCGATAGCATGTTATGCCACTATTGGCTTCTTACTCCCGATCCTGGAGACAATAGTGCCCATCAATAACAAGATTATTCTGCCACTGCTGCTGAGCCTCGCCATCCTGCTGATCCCGACCCACTGGATCCCGCTGGAGGGGATCACCGTCATCGAGCAGCGGGTCGTGGCTATTTTCGTGCTGGCCGCCCTCTGCTGGATCCTGGAGCCCATCCCTATCTTCGCCACCTCGGTGCTGATCATCGTGCTGGAGCTGCTGTTGCTCTCCGACAAGGGGCTCTGGTTCATGACTGCCGACAAGGCCGAACCGGGGTTTGGTGAGCTGCTCAAGTCCACCGAGGTGATGGCGACCTTTGCCTCGCCGGTCATCATGCTGTTTCTCGGCGGTTTTTTCCTCGCCATTGCGGCGACCAAATACCATCTGGACGTCAATCTGGCGCGGGTGTTGCTGCGCCCGTTTGGTCAGGATCCCCGGATCGTCATGCTGGGGCTGATGTTGATCACCGCCACCTTCTCCATGTTTATGAGCAATACCGCCACCACCGCCATGATGCTGGCCATCCTTACCCCTGTGCTGGCGGCATTTCCCGACAAGGACCCGGCCAAAGTCGGCTTTGTGCTGGCCATTCCGCTGGCGGCCAACCTCGGCGGGATCGGCACTCCCATCGGTACTCCGCCCAACGCAGTGGCCCTCAAATACCTGACCGGCGAGCATGCCATCTCGTTCGGTCAGTGGATGGGATTTGCGGTGCCCTTTGTGGTGTTGCTGTTGCTGCTTGGCTGGTTCCTGCTGGGGCGCTTCTTCCCGAGTTCCCTCAAGCGGATGGATCTCAAGATTGAGGGGCGCTTTATGCAGACCCCCCGCGCCTGGGTGGTCTACCTCACCTTTATCACCACCATAGTACTCTGGCTGCTGGGGGATCTGCACGGCATGAGCTCCTACGTGGTCGCCATGATCCCGGTGGCAGTGTTCCTGACCACCGGCATCATCACCAAGGACGATCTGCACAAGATCTCCCTCGATGTGCTCTGGCTGGTCTCGGGTGGTATCGCGCTGGGGCTGGCGCTGGAGGACTCCGGGTTGGCCGAGCGGCTCATCACCCACATTCCGTTCCACGAATACTCCACGCTGGCGGTGCTGATTGGTGCCTGTCTGCTGGCAGTGGTGATGGCCAACTTCATGTCCAACACCGCAACCGCCAATCTGTTGCTGCCACTGGTGGCGGCACTGGCGGTCAGCATGCCGGAGCTGGCCGAGTGGGGCGGCAGCCACACCTTGATCCTGGCGGTCACCATTTCGGTTTCGCTCGGGATGTCGCTGCCCATCAGTACCCCGCCCAATGCGCTGGCCCACGCCACCGGTCTGGTGGAGAGTCACCAGATGGTGCGCATCGGCGTCATCATGGGGTTGGTCGGCACCCTGCTGGCGATGGTATGGATCTACCAGATTGCCGCCTGGGGGCTGATCTAGCGAGCCTGTCTGCCTAAAGCAAAGAGGAGCCGAATTGGCTCCTCTTTGCGTGTTGGGGAGCCGGGGCTAGAAACTGACGCCAAGGCTGAGCAGGTGTCTTAATTCGCTCTCGCGGGGTTCCGGGCTGCCTGTGTCGACAAGGATGTCAGCATCTTCCCAATTCAGCTCACTCGACCAGGAGAGGCGCAGATGGTCATTGAAGTAGTAGCGCAACCCTATGCTGCCTTTCAGGTCCTGATTACGGGTGACATAGGGGGAGGGTTGTGCCAGATATTTCAGATAGCGCCCCTGGCTGAACAGTTCCATTTTCTCCTGCCAGAGGGAGAAAGGTTGGCGATAATCCCAGTTCAGGCCAGCGAAGGGGTAGTCTATGACCCGTTCACCCAGAAAAACGCCGGTGATCTTGCTATCTTCACGGAAGTAGAGCCGACTTAGCCCCCCTTGGGCCATCAGCTCCAGTCGGCGGCGCTTGTCGTTCCAAAAGCGATAGCCAGGCCCCGAGCCATAGTCCATGTAGAGATAGCGATCTTTATCCAGCATGTCATATTCGGCATCGAGTGAGGTACGCAAGAACCACTGCTGGTTGAAGAAGTAGTCCAGCGTAGGGTTGAGCTGATAATCATGGCTGTCGGTGACGTTGTCAGCGGTCTCATAGGTGTATTCACCGGAGAAGCTGTAACGCCAGTCCAGATTGGCCAGCTCGCTTTTCCACTTGAGGTTGACGTTGTTGGTCTGCTTGTCATTCTGTTTGAGTTTGACATTGAGATCGCCGCTGCCGGTCCAGAGCCAGGCGTTGCGTTCATCCTGGTCATCCTCGAACAGCTTGAGCCCACCCTTTGCCGTCGCCTTGGGTTTGTCCTCTTTATCGATACGCCAGCGTTTGATGGCCTCTCGCTGGACGGTGACTGCGCCGCTGTAGGGAAGGGCGATGCGCACCGACTGTTCGGTCACCTCCTCGATGTTGCCGGTCAGACGATCGCCATTGTTCATCCAGAGAATGTCCTTGGCCCACAAGGAGTGACAGACCAACAGGAGCAGGAGGGGCAGGAATTTCATGAGGTAAGGTGACTCCGGTGCGACTCGGGCGCTGGTGACTTAACCACTGACAAGTTGGCTGCTGATGGGGCGGGGCAGGCCATTTTTGCTCTCCAGCGCCGCCGTCACCTCATCCTGCATCACGTCAGGTGCACTGATAAAGCTCTCTATGGCCGGAGATAGCACCAGCGGGGCGCCATTTTCAAGCTCCTCTTCGGTGCGGGAGAGCGGGGAGTGCACCTCCAGCCAGCGCCTACCATCCGGTTCGATGGCGACCTTGACCGGTTGATTGATGACCCGCACCGGCGTGCCGATCGGCACAATCTTGAACAGGGCCTCAATATCGTCAGGTCGCAGCCGGATGCAGCCTGCACTTACCCGCAGGCCAACGCCAAAATCCTTGTTGGTGCCGTGGATCAGGTAGTCGCGCTTGCCATAGCCAAGGCGCATGGCGAACTTGCCGAGGGGATTCTCCGGGCCGGGGGGCACCACGGCGGGCAGGGTGATCCCTTTTTGCTCCAGCCAGGATTTGCGCACCATGGGGCCGGGAACCCAGGTCGGGTTGGGATTCTTCTCGATGACGGTGGTGGTCATCTCGGGTGTTTCGCGGCCGATATCGCCAATCCCGATGGGCAGCACGATGACCTCGTTCTTCCCTTTGGGGAAGTAGTAGAGGCGCAGTTCGGGCAGATTGATGACGATCCCCTCGCGCGGCACATCAGGCAGCAGCATCTGGGTGGGCAGCGTCAAGCGGGTGCCCGGCTTGGGTAAATAGGGGTCTACACCCGGATTTGCTTCAAGCAGCGCCAAAAATCCAATTTGTGTATTTTTGCCAACCAGCTCCAGATGTTCATTCTGCTGGATGATGTAATCCTCCAGCTCACCGATTAGGCGACTCCCGGCAGGTGGCAGCGGGTAGCGTTTGGCCTCTGCCGGCGTGGCGCAGAGCAGGATCGCTGCCAGCAGCAGGGAAAGGGCGGGCGTTATGGAGAGGGGTATGAGTTTCGGCAATCGCATAAGGAGATCCATCAGTTCAATCGGGGCGGAACATCATCAACACAGCCGCCAGGATGGCGCGATTGTTCCTCAATCAGCCCATGATTACCAGCTTGCCGCGCACCCGCAATGATTTGGGGATACATAGGAAACCAGCCAAAATCGGCATCACCCATAAATTTGAGTGCCAAGCAGGAAAAAGAGGCGCCTCATGGCAATGGGGGAATATCACGACGTGGATAATGGCCGGGTGTGCGAGCGGGTGGATACAGAGCCATACAAGAGTGGCCTCGCAACGCAGGCCGTGCGTGAAGCATTGTGAGCCTGCTCTCAGATAGCTGATTCAGCCATTTGATATATAAGAAATTTATGTTGCATCCTCGGCCCAGCTTGGGTAAAACTCTCTCCCCACGGAGAGATGCCGGAGTGGCCGAACGGGATTGACTCGAAATCAATTGTGGCAGCAATGCCACCCAGGGTTCGAATCCCTGTCTCTCCGCCACATACCAAGCCCAAGCAATTAGATTGCTTGGGCTTTTTCGTTTCGTGTGATGCCTGATATGCCATCTGATGTTGGCTGGCTTGAAGCGTCCCCTCTATCGACCACCTGTTAGTCGACTCGAGCCCATATCGAGATGTCTTATCGTCGTGCAATAGGGGCCCCCTTTTACTTGCCCGATCGCCTATCGGTTGCAAGGTTGGCCCCAACGGCTTGCTCGCCAGTCATGATGGCGACACAATGGAGTCCCTTTGGCTGGCCGCTCGCAGCTGGGGCTCGTGGCCGAATGGCCAGCGATAGTATGAGCGCGCCCGAGTGTTATGGGCCGGTGACAACGGGAAACATGGCGAGAACAGGAGCAAAAGAGGATGAGGGAAGGGCTTGAATGGTGCTGGCTCAATGAACCGGCCGAATGGCACAAAACAAGCGACGGCTTGCTGGTGGTAACGGACAAGCAGACCGATTTTTGGCGCAGCACCTGGTATGGTTTCGAGCGCCACAGTGGGCATCTCTATGGCTGTGAGGTCGAGGGTGAATTTACCTTTCAGGTCTGTGTCGAAGGGGAGTTCACCACCCTCTACGATCAGGCGGGGTTGATGTTGCTGCAAGACGAGGCGCACTGGCTCAAAGCGGGGATAGAGTACAACGATGCCCAACCGATGATCGGCAGCGTGCTCACCAATCTGCGATCTGACTGGGCCACCGGTATTTTCAGCGGCAATCCGCGCCGTTTCTGGCTGCGCCTGACCCGGCTGGCCGATTGTCTGCGTCTGCAATACTCCACCGATGGCGAGGTGTGGCCACTGCTGCGGCTCGCTCCGTTCCCGCCAGGCGAGCGCTGCTTTATCGGAGTGATGTGCTGCACCCCCGAGCGACAGGGGTTGGTGGTGCGTTTTTCGGATCTGCGCCTCACGCCGCCCCTTGGCAAGGCACTGCATGATTTGAGCTAGCCAGCCCATGGCTGGCATTGCGTGTCAACCGGCAGAGTGAACAATGCCGTCGGCCTGTTGCGTCATTCGCAGGGCCTACCGAGCGGGAGGGGCGTTGCCCTCCCGCTTTTTTACACCGGTAGGTCGGGAATGGCGGGTGGCTGTGATGGGCAAGCCTTGGCAAGCAACGTCGAAAAGCATGCGGTATGCGATGTAGCAGACAACAAGTTACCGGAACTGGGATCTCGATCGGGGCAACAGGACTTTTGTCCTGCAAGGGGCGAGGGGGCGGGGGCTAGGATGCCCTCATCCACACGAGTCAAACTGGAGCACAACAATAATGACCGCTCATATCAATGCCAACCCGGGCGATTTCGCCGAGACCGTCATCATGCCGGGGGACCCGCTGCGGGCCCGCTATATCGCCGAGACCTTTCTGACCGATGCGCGCGAGGTGACCAATGTGCGCAATATGCTGGGCTACACCGGCTATTACAACGGCCAGCGTATCTCGGTGATGGGCCACGGCATGGGGATCCCCTCCATGGTGCTCTACGCCCACGAGCTGGTGAACGACTTCGGGGTCAAGCGGATCATCCGCATCGGCAGTCTGGGGGCGACCCAGCGCCACGTGCAGATGCGCGACGTCATTCTGGCGCAGGCGGCGGGCACCGACTCCCCGACCAACGCCAAGCGCAGCGCCGGTTACCAGATGGCCACTTCGGCCGACTTCGCCCTGCTGCACAAGGCGTTTACCAAGGCGCAGGAGAAGGCGATTCCGGTCAAGGTGGGCAATATCTTCACCGGCGACCTCTATTACGATCCGGACGAAAACCTCATTCCGGCGCTGGAGAAGTTCGGCGTGCTCGGCATCGACATGGAGGTGGCCGGTCTCTACGGGCTGGCCCATCAGCAGGGGATCGAGGCGCTCGCCATCCTGACTGTCTCCGACCACTGCCTGACCGGTGAAGAGACCACTGCCGAGGAGCGGCAACTCTCCTTCAACCAGATGATCGAGCTGGCGCTGCACACCGCGCTGTAAGCGCCGCGGCCCGCCCAACCCTGCACGCACCCTGACCCCAAGAGAGATCCAATATGAACAATAAGCTCTCCCTCACTGCCATCAGCTTCCTGGCCAACTTCGTGATGGCCGGTTTTGCGACCCAGTTCGGCATGCTGATCGACCCCATCGCCGCCAAGTTCGGCGCCGACGTCAATCAGGTGGCCTCCATCTTCTCCCTGCTCAACGGCGGGGCGCTGGCGGGCACCATTGCCGCCTTCTTCCTCATCGAGAAGGTGGGCCTCAAGCGGATGACGCTGCTCTGCTACGGCCTGATCGCGCTGGCGGCGGCTTCGCTTCATCTGACCGGCTCGCTCTATGTGGTGATGGCGGCCATGACGGTGATTGGCCTGTGCGGTGGGGTGGGACTCTGCATTGCGGGGACTCTAGTGGTGAGCGTCTGGCAGGCGCGGATGCAGAGCACCATGCTGGTGGTGCAGGATGCCACCTTCAACGTGGCCGGGGTGGTCTTCCCGCTTGTCACCACCTATACGCTCACTCACGCCATGGCGTGGAGCTGGAGCTATCTGGCGGTGGGCGTGGTGGCACTGGCGACCATGCTGGTGGCGGTGCTGACCAACTTCCGCAGCTGTGAGGCGGGCGGCGAGAGCGCCGGCAACGAGCACTCGGAGTGGAACCTTGGCATCATCAGCGGTGGGCTGGGGCTTTTTCTGGGCATGCTGGCGCTCTACACCTTCCTCACTTGGGCGCCCATGTTCGTGAAGAACAAGTTCGGCATCCCCTTCGAGGAGGCGGGCAACATCATCACCCAGTACTGGACGGCGGCCCTGCTCGGCGCGCTGGTGTCGACCGCCATCGTGACCCGCATTGCGATCCGCACCTTCCTGTTGGTGATCATCACTCTGGCGATGGGGATGACGGCGCTTATCGTCACCACCGACAACCTGAGCCAGCTGCCATACCTCACCTACGGTTACGGCTTTGTCTGCGCCGCGCTCTACAACGCCTTTATCGCCTACGGGGTGTCGTTTGTGCGCCAGGCATCGAGCAAGAACGTCTCCTATATTCTCATCAGCGGCAGCGCGGGGGCCATGTTCAGCCCGGCCATCAGCGCCCTGTTCGAGCAGGTGATCGGCCTGCAGGCGGTGATGTACGCCATCCCGCTTATCTACGCCGTGATCCTCGCCATGCTGGTAGCCTCGCTGCGCATGGCCCGGCCTCAGCCCTGTCTCGCCTGAGCGGGGGAGTAAACAGCAAGAGGGGCGGTATAAACCGCCCCTCTTTTTTGTTGCTGTTCCGCTTGTTGCTGCTCAGTCGGCAACTGAGGCCTGCGACTTATGGCTGCTCCAGAAAGGCCTTGAGCCCCGCCAGATCGCGGATCTGCAATCCCTCTTCGCCGCGCTCCACCAGTCCCTTCTCCATCAGCTCTTTCACAGCCCGCCGGTAGACCCGGTCGGTCGTGCCGAAGCGTTCCGCCTCCTGATACCCCTTGCGAAAGCCGCTCACCGGGTTGTGGTGGCAGTGGCTGTGATAGAGGTCGAGGGCGATGTTGTAGCTGATGGGGTAGAGCATGCGGCAGGTGAAGATATCCACCGTGTCCTGATAGTCGATGGCAATGGCGGTGGCAAAGAAGAGCGCCACCTTGGGGTGGGCGACCAGCGCCTGCTCCAGCTGCTCGCCGTCGATGCGGGCCACTTCCAGCGGCTCCTCGGCGATGATGTCGAGCTGGCAGCGGTAGCCGGTGAAGAACTCCATCTCGCCAAACAGCTGGTTGTCGCACTCCAGGGTGCCGAGCTGAAAGCGGCGGCCATTCATGGCGGTGTGGCCCATGGCGATGCGGCCGCCCGGTACCAGCACCAGATCCCGCAATAGCTCCCCCTGACGCATCAGGGGCTCCCCCTCGGGGATCAGATGCTGCTCCGTGATGCAGGATTGCACTACCTGCACGATAAGATCATGACTGGCCTGCCAGTGGGGCTGAAAGCGTCCCTTGAGAAGGGGTTTGAGTTGCATGGGATTTCGAGTCGTCGTCAAACAGAAACGACTATTACACACCCTTGCATACGGATATGCCAGTTTTGTACCGCAAAGTGGGGCTTACTGGTGTAGAAGTGCAATCTGGAAGCATAAAAAAGCGCCCGAAGGCGCTTTTTCATTGAGCGGTGGTCAGCAAGGGTTAGCTAATCAGGCTGGCCCACAGGTCATATTCGTCGGATTCATCGATCCGCACCTTGACCATATCGCCCGGCTTGAGGCCGGTTTCGCCGTTGAGGTAGACCAGACCGTCGATCTCCGGCGCATCGGCGAAGGAGCGGCCAGTGGCACCCTCTTCATCCACTTCGTCGATGATGACGGTCATCTCCTGACCCACTTTGCGGGCCAGCTTGCGGATGGAGACCTGCTGTTGCAGCTCCATAAAGCGCTGGAAGCGCTCTTCCTGAATCGCTTCCGGTACCGGATCCGGCAGCTCGTTGGCCAGCGCCCCTTCGACCGGGCTGTATTTGAAGCAACCGACCCGATCCAGCTCCGCCTTGTCGATAAAGTCCAGCAGCATCTGGAAATCTTCCTCGGTCTCGCCCGGGAAGCCGACGATAAAGGTGGAGCGCAGGGTGATCTGCGGGCAGATCTCGCGCCACTTCTGGATCCGCTCCAGGGTGCGCTCGACCGAACCCGGGCGCTTCATCAGTTTGAGGATGCGCGGGCTGGCGTGCTGCAGCGGGATGTCGAGGTAGGGCAGGATCTTGCCATCACGCATCAGCGGGATGACGTCATCCACGTGCGGGTAGGGGTAGACGTAGTGCAGACGTACCCAGATATCGAGCTTGGCCAACTCTTCGCACAGGGCGACCATGCTGGTCTTGACCGGCATGCCGTCGTAGAAACCGGTGCGGTGCTTCACATCGACGCCGTAGGCGGAGGTGTCCTGGGAGATCACCAGCAGCTCCTTCACGCCGGCCTCTTTCAGACGCTTGGCTTCGGCCAGCACGTCGCCGATGGGGCGGCTCACCAAATCCCCGCGCATGGAGGGGATGATGCAGAAGGTGCAGCGGTGGTTGCAGCCTTCGGAAATCTTCAGATAGGCGTAGTGGCGCGGGGTCAGCTTGACGCCGTGGGCCGGTACCAGACTGGTGAAGGGGTTGTGCTGCGGCTTCTCCACATATTTGTGGACGTGACCCAGCACCTCTTCATAGGCGTGGGGGCCGGTGATCTCGAGCACCTTGGGGTGGATCTCGCGGATCTGGTTCTCTTTGGCACCCAAGCAGCCGGTGACGATCACCTTGCCGTTCTCGGCTAGTGCTTCGCCGATCGCTTCCAGCGACTCTTGCACCGCGCTGTCGATAAAGCCGCAGGTGTTGACGACGACCAGCTCGGCATCGTCATAGCTGGGCACCACATCGTACCCTTCGGTACGCAGCTGGGTCAGGATGCGTTCTGAATCGACCAGGTTTTTGGGGCAACCCAAGGAGACGAATCCTACTTTGGGGGCCTGTTTTGTGTTGGACATCGCTCAATCACTCTTAGGTGGCTCTTCTTTAAGGGCGCGGATTTTACCGGAATGGTTAACCAAAAACTATACAGCCAGCATGGCAGAACCTAACAATATCTCCGAGTGGGCAGGATTGGGCCGTGCGAATAGCGGCTGATGGTGGAGCCCTGACTGGCGCGCAGTCCCTGCTGCACAGGTTTGTGGCTGGCAATATGCATTGCTGACTTATTAGTCAATTTCGCGGTCTGTGGCTGGGAACCCTGTCACGGGTGCCCCTATACTCCCATCATGGTGATCCGGTGGAGAAGGCAATGGAAAGTTCATTTGGCGAAAGAATGCAGAATCTGCACGCTACGCTACGCGAGCGTTTTGACAAGCTGAGTCGGGTGGCCATTGCGATTTACGATCCCCATACCGATCAGCTCAAGACCTTCGCCCACAGCACCGAGGGGCCCTCGCCGCTGGTGCAGTATGAGGTGAAGCTGAGCGATGTTCCCTCCTTGCGCTATCTGGCGGAGCACAAGCACCCCCGGGTGCTTGGCAATCTCGATGCCCTGCGTGGTTCCGCGTCGGAACACAGCCGCAAGCTGCTGGAGGCGGGCTATGCCTCCAGCTATACCGAGCCGCTGTTGTTCAACAGCAAGCTGTTTGGTTTTCTGTTTTGCGATGCCATGGAGCCGGGCTATTTCGATGAGTCGATCCAAAGCGAGCTGTCGGCCTATGCCCAGATGTTGTCCGCCATCATTGCGGTGGAGTTCTTCTCTATTCAGACCCTCGGCGGCGCGCTGACCACGGCACGGGAGTTCAGTCGCTATCGGGATGAGGAGACCGCCAACCATCTGCATCGGATGTCGGCCTACTCCCGACTGATCGCCAAGACGCTGGCCCCGACTTGCGGGCTGAGCGACGAGGAGGTGGAGTTTGTCTACCTCTTCTCCGAGCTGCACGACATCGGCAAGATCGCGGTGCCGGATGCCATTTTACTCAAGCCGGGCAAGCTGACCCCGGAAGAGTTCGAGATCATGAAGGTTCACACCAGCAAGGGGCGAGAGATGATCAGCCTGATGATCAATGAGTTTGGCCTCGATGGCATTCACCACACCGATATGCTGACCAACATCATCGCAGGCCATCATGAGCGTTTTGATGGCACCGGTTATCCGCTGGGCCTGGCGGGGGAGGCGATCCCGCTGGCGGCGCGTATCGTGACGGTGGCTGATGTTTTTGATGCCCTGACCAGCGAGCGCCCCTACAAGCAGGCCTGGCCGTTCGAGACGGCGTTTGCCTATCTGGAGGAGCATGCCGGCAGCCAGTTTGATCCCACCTGTGTCGCTGCGGCCCTGCACAACAAGGCCGAGTTTTATGCCATCTATCAGCAGTATCAGGATCCCGCCAGTTCATCAGGTGTGGCGGCCAGTGGCGCAGAGCCGGGTTGAGCGCGTGTGATGAGCGTAAGGGGGAAAGAGGCGGTTCAAGCATGACGAGGAATAAATAGAGAGGGGGCACCAGCAGGTGCCCCCTCTCTTTTATGCTCTTCTCGATTTCACGCGCCCTTATTTTGCCGACCTTGTATCTGCGGCTATGGCGTTTGCGCTCAGGTTACTTTTTGGGAGTCGGTTCGCTGATTTGATAGAGGTGATCCGTGCAAGCGCTGGAGCAGCCACAGGGGCGCACCTCTTTATCTTCCCGTTTCTGGGCAAGCTGGTATTGGCGCCACCAGATGATGGAGCCCATAGCCAGGATCAGCACGAATGAGGCGAGCAGGCTCAATAACCAGATGGACATGATCTCTTCTCCCTGATGGTGATGACATGCACGGCGATGGCATCAGTGATGATAGCAGCAACCGCCCTGCTGGTTGGCGCCCTCACTGCCGTGGCAACAAGTATGGCCTTGTCGTGAGCTCTCTGCCTGATTGCCACCACTGGCGCAGCAGTGATCGGAACCACTGTTGCACCCACCGTGACAATGGGCATGACTCTGGCCTGCGACGAGGGGCTGGATGACACGGATCGCGGCCTTGCTCTGATGACGGCGAGATGGACGGCCCTGACTTGCCTCGGTGAGAGGTTGTAGATTTGCAGGGGCTAGCAGCGCGGGCAGCGGCAAGCGGGCAGAGCGGCACTGCAGCACCCGGATATTGGCCGCCAGCAGGCGACTCAGCATCCGCTCGCCGATATTGCGCACCACCACCTGACCCACCTGATGATGGGCGAGGGCGTCGAGCAGCGCTTGCTTGCCGTGGCAGCCTTCGGCGGCGGCCGGGTTAGCCAGGGTGGCGATAACGTTCCCTTCGGGGTTAAGAATTTGCAGCTGCTCGGCACGGGTAAAGTGGCCAGCCAGCAACCCCTGACTCAGCATCAGGGCGCTGTTGCAGAGGGTGGTGGTCATGGTTGTGACAGCATTCATGTCGGCTCTTCTCCACTGGTTGGGTGGTCGGGCTCGGCAGGTTGCATCATCAATGCCTTGCCCAGACTCAGACACTCCACCACCTTGTAGCGCCCTTTTTTCAGGATATTGGCCAGGGTCTGGCGGGAGACCCCCATCACCAGGGCGGCCTCCTGCTGCTGCATTCCTTGAAGGTCGACGAGGCGCAGTGCCTCGAACTCGTCAGGGGCCAGCGTGACCTGCTCCAGCTGATGCATGGGGCGGCCGTTGGGTTTGAAGCAGCTGTTGGCGGGGCGGCCACAGATCTGGCGGGCAATCTTGGGTCTTGGCATGGTGGCTCCTAATTGGCATAAGCCATTTATACGCTCATATGTGGCATATGCCAATAATTTTGTCTGATGCAGAGGGTAGCGCCAGTGCTGTTTACGGCAGAGGGGGGTAAAGAGGGGGAGGAGGAATACTAACAAAAGCAGGGAAGGTGGCTGAAACGAATCAGGCCCGAACATGGTTCGGGCCTGCGGTTTTGCAGAGGATGGTCGGGCTATCCGGCGAGCTTACGCCTGTTCGGCCTCGGCCACTGGAGCTGCGCTCTCGCTACCGTTGGCGAAGCGATCCGCCCACAGGGCAATCACGCCGTCACCGGTGACGTTGCAGGCGGTGCCGAAGCTGTCTTGCGCCAGATAGAGGGCGATCATCAGGGCGATGGAGGCCTCACCGAAACCGAGCATGGAGGTGAGCAGGCCCAGCGCCGACATCACGCCACCACCCGGTGCGCCCGGGGCTGCGATCATGATCACCCCCAGCATCATGATGAAGGGGAGCATGGTCTCGATGCCCGGAATGGCCAGATGCTCGGAGAGGAACATCACCGCGGTGGCACAGGTGACCAGGGTAATGGTGGAGCCACAGAGGTGAATGGTGGCACACAGCGGTACGGTAAAGTTGGCGATGCCGTCGCTGACCCCGTTGTTCTTGCTCGACTGCAGCGCGACCGGAATGGTGGCGGCGCTCGACATGGTCCCCAGCGCGGTGAAGTATGCGGGCAGCATGTTCTTGATGAGCTGGGCTGGTGAGCGGCCAAGGGCCAGACCGGTACCCACGAACAGCACGGATAGCCAGATCCAGTGCATCAGGATCGCCATCACCAGCACCACGCCGAAGGTTTTCAGGGTGGCGAATACGGTGCCTTCTACCGTCATCTCGACAAAGACACCGGCGATGTAGAACGGCAGCAGCGGGATGATCACCTTGGCCAGCAGGCGGTCGATGATGTCACGGCCCTGATCGGCGACACGGCGCAGATCGGTGGCCTGGGTGGCGCTGATGCCGATGCCGAACACGAAGGCGGCAGCCAGTGCCGACATCACGCCAAACAGCGGCGGGATCTCGAGATTGACATAGGAGGCGAGCTTGATGGCTGTGGCCGTGGTGGGCTCGGCGGCGGTGGTGAACTGCGGGATCAGGTGGCTCGCCACGGTAAAGGCGAACAGCCCCGCCAGAATGGTAGAGCAGTAGGAGAGGGCCACGGTTTTGCCCAGCAGCTTGCCGGAGTTTTTCGGCAGGCTGGCGATGCCGCTCATGATAAAGAACAGAATGATGAGCGGAATGGTGAAGGTGATCAGCTGACCTATCACTGTCTTGGCCGTAAACAGCACGCGCGCCACCCACTCAGGGGCGTAGAGACCGAGCAAGAGACCGGCAAGGATGCCAGCAATGAGTTTCAGGACAAGTTTCATAAGGAAATCCGGAGTTGGTTGTATTGTCTGTTTTGTTATTAAATTTTGATATTAATCGAACTTTTTAACACGTAAGCCGTGTTATGTCTGCCTTTTATGCGTTAATGCCGAGTTAAATATTGTCGATAGCCAAGATCGCCGACTAGCAGCCGGCTTAGCATTGAATGGGAAAATCCGTGATGAATTAGCCCGTTAGGTGGCCTGATGATCGCCGCGCAGCAACATGACGTACTGGTTGGCATATTGACTTGCGGAGTCTGAGGTGCTGGCTGATACGGTTTCCATCGGCGCCAGTTGCAGCGCTATCCCGGATGTGGTGACCAGTTGCTGTAGCTCATCGTGACTTATCTTGCCGCTTGGCTGTAGGGGGAAACAGAGCGGTGCGCCCGTTTTGAGCAGGGTCGCCAGCTGTTGCAACAGGGGGACAAGAGTGGCTTCGTCGCTATCAAGTGGGCGACTCAGCCAGATGCCATCGTAAGGGAGCACCGAGTGCATCTTCGCCAGCGAGCAGACCCGCACTGCTTGCCCGGATTGCTGTGAGGCAACTCTGGCGTCGGCCAGTATCGCTTCGCAGGCGGTGACCACATACCCTTCTGCACGCAGCCAGCACAGATCCTCCCCCGTACCGCACTGACCATTGAGCAGGTGAGCGCCGGGTTTGAGGCGCGCCACAAAGGCAGCTCGAGCGTGGGCATGCTGGTCGTTCAATGGCCGGGAAGCGGGGATGGCGTCAGAGTGTGGCACAGGGGTTACCTCAAGCAGGGGGCGCACAGGGTAACAAATCGGGGCCTGACTGCCAAAGCGCGCGGTCAGGCCCCGATTTGGATGGGTGGGAGTTACCGGAGCCGGTTAGCGGCCGCAGGCAGGCCCGTGGGGGTGGGCCAGCATGGTAAACATGCTCTCTATCAGGAAGGCTGATTCGCCCTGCAGGTCGATCCGCTCCGGAAAGTGGAGCCAGTTGATGATGTAACCATCCAGGGTGCAGTGGAGCAGGGTGGCGGCGCGCTGCAGGTTGAGGTCGGCGGGCAGTTGGCCCCGCCGTACCGCATTGGCCAGGGTGGTCTCCAGGTCCCGGAAAAAGTTGGCTGACTCGCTGCGGATATGTTCGCGCAGTGAGATTGCCTCCCCCTCCAGCGATTCGAGATTGAACAGTATGGTGAACATCTGCCGCTGGGCCGGATTGTGAATGAAGCTGTGGAGTATCCCTTCGAAGAAGAGGCGCAGTTGCCCCAGCGGATCCGGCTCATCTGGATTGAGGCAGGCATCGAGCTGGTGGGCGAGGGGGCTGCAGAGCTCCTGCCAGAGCGAAAGGAAGAGTTCATCCTTGTTCTTGAAGTGCCAATAGATGGCCCCGCGGGTCAGGTCTGCCGCCCTGGCGATGTCAGTCAGGCTGGTCTTGGCCAAGCCCTGGGAGCAGAACAGATCCAGCGCCGTGCTCATGATGTGGCAGCGGGTTTGCTGCGCCTCTTCTTTGGTTCGTCTGGCCATCGAAATTTGTGCCTCATGCAAGTAAAAAGTCACTTACATACATTTATGAATGTATGTATATTGCCTCATCTTTCGACTATTTACCAACAGGGCCCATGCGGCCCTGATTGTTCATTGACTGGCAAAGGCTCAGGTGTTTCATGCATAAACATATTCTTGCTCGTTCAGTTGGTCTTGCCTTGCTGGCTACAGGCTTGCTGGCAGGTTGTGGTGACAAGGGGGGCGCACCCCAGGGACAGGGCGACATGCCCCCCGCGGCAGTCAACGTGGTGACCCTGCAGAGCGGTCCGCTGATGTTGACCACCGAGTTGACCGGCCGCAGCGCCCCGTTGCGGGTGGCTGAAGTGCGTCCGCAGGTGAGCGGCATCATCCTCAAGCGCCTCTTTACCGAGGGAAGCGATGTGAAGGCGGGCGATCTGCTCTATCAGATCGACCCGGCTGTCTATCAGGCGGCAGTCGCCAGCGCCAAGGCCAATCTGGCCAAGGCCGAGGCTAACGAGCAGAGTACCCGCCTCAAGGCGCAGCGCTATCAGGAGCTGCTCAAGGTCAAATCCATCAGCCGTCAGGACTATGACGACGCCGACGCCAGCTGGAAGCAGGCCAAGGCCGAGATCATGGCGAGCAAGGCAGCTTTGCGCACTGCCGAGATCAATCTCGGTTACACCCGCATCACCGCCCCCATCAGCGGCCGCATCGGTAAATCCGCGGTGACCGAGGGGGCACTGGTAACCGCCCAGCAGGCTGACAGCCTGACCGCCATTCAGCAGCTGGATCCCATGTATGTGGATGTGCGTCAGTCCACCGCCGATCTGCTGCGCCTGAAGCGACTGGTCGCCGAGGGCAAGCTGACCCAGGACGAGCAGAAAGGGGCCAAGGTGACCTTCCAGCTGGAAGATGGCTCCACTTATGGTGAAGAGGGCTCGTTGCAGTTCTCCGATGTGACCGTGGATGAGACCTCCGGCATGGTGACCCTGCGGGTGATTGTGCCCAACCCTCACCAACTGCTGCTGCCCGGCATGTTTATGCGCGCCACCCTGCAAGAGGGTGAGCGGGCGCAAGGACTGCTGGTGCCGCAAACTGCCGTGACTCGCACTCCCAACGGCGGCGCCACCGTGATGGTGGTGACCGCTGATAACAAGGTGGAGCTGCGCAACGTGCAGCTGAGCCGGGTCGTTGGCAGCAACTGGGTGGTGGAGTCAGGACTCACCTCCGGCGAGCGGGTGATCGTGGCTGGCTTGCAGAAAGTACGACCGGGCGCCGTGGTCAATCCCGCCGAGCAGGGTGCTGATGCAGCGTCTGCTCAAGCTGCGTCCAACACCCCGGCCAACAAGTAGGATGGAGTAGTCGCTTCATGGCTCGATTTTTTATAGACAGACCCATTTTTGCCTGGGTGATCGCGCTGGTGATCATGCTGGCGGGCAGCCTGGCCATCATCAAATTGCCGGTCGCCCAGTATCCGAGCATTGCGCCGCCCGCTGTCGGGATTTCCGCCAGCTATCCGGGCGCATCCGCCAAAACGGTGGAAGACTCGGTGACCCAGATCATCGAACAGAACATGACCGGGTTGGATCACCTGCTCTACATGTCCTCCCAGTCTGACTCCGCGGGGCGGGTGTCGGTGACCCTCACCTTCCAGCCGGGGACCGATCCCGATATTGCCCAGGTGCAGGTGCAGAACAAGCTGCAGCAAGCGATGTCGCTGCTGCCGCAAGAGGTTCAGCAGCAGGGGATCCGGGTACAGAAGACCTCCAGCAGCTTCCTGATGGTCGCGGCCTTCATCTCCAGTGATGGCTCGATGAACAATGACGATCTGGCGGACTATGTGGTCTCCAACATCAAGGAGCCCCTGAGTCGTCTGGACGGGGTAGGGGATATCACCTTGTTCGGCAGCCAGTACTCCATGCGGGTCTGGCTCGATCCCAACAAACTCAACCGGGTGCAGATGACTCCGGGTGATGTGCAGGCAGCCATCAAGGCGCAGAACGCCCAGGTGGCCTTCGGCAAGCTGGGTGGCACACCATCTGTGGAAGATCAGCAGTTCACCGCCACCATCATGGGGCAGACCCGTCTCTCTACCGTGGAGCAGTTCAACGACATCCTGCTGCGGGTGAATCAGGATGGCTCCAAGGTACGACTGAAAGATGTGGCCCGGGTCGAGCTGGCGGGCGAAAGCTATGACGCCGATGCGCTCTACAACGGCCAGTCTACCGCCGCGGTTGCCATCAAGCTGGCGACCGGCGCCAATGCGCTGGATACCGCCGAGAAGGTGCGTGCCAAGCTCAATGAGCTGTCGGATTACTTCCCGGCCAATATGGAAATCGTCTACCCCTACGACACCACGCCGTTTGTGAAGATCTCCATCGAGGAGGTGGTGCAGACCCTGATCGAGGCGATCTTCCTGGTGTTCTGCGTCATGTATCTGTTCCTGCAGAACTTCCGCGCCACCCTGATCCCGACCATTGCGGTGCCTGTGGTGCTGCTCGGTACCTTCGGGGTGATGGCGGCGTTCGGCTTCTCCATCAACACCCTCACCATGTTCGGTATGGTGCTCGCCATTGGCCTGCTGGTGGATGACGCCATCGTTGTGGTGGAGAACGTGGAGCGGCTGATGAGCGAGGAGGATCTCTCCCCGCTGGAAGCGACCCGCAAGTCGATGATCCAGATCACCGGCGCACTGGTGGGGATCGCGTTGGTGCTCTCCGCCGTGTTCGTGCCGATGGCTTTCTTCGGCGGCTCGACCGGTGCCATCTATCGCCAGTTCTCGCTGACCATCGTCTCGGCCATGGTGCTGTCGGTGCTGGTGGCGTTGATCCTGACCCCGGCGCTCTGTGCCACCCTGCTCAAGCCGATGAAACATGGCGAATTTGGAGCCAAGCGCGGCTTCTTTGGCTGGTTCAACCGCGCCTTTGATGCCGGTACCAACCGCTATCAGAGCGGTGTGCGCAAGGTGATCAAGCAGGGCGTGCGCTACAGCCTGATCTACGGTGCCATGCTGGCGGTACTGGCAGTGCTCTTTATGCGGATGCCCACCTCCTTCCTGCCGGAAGAGGATCAGGGGGTCATCATGTCCATGGTGCAACTGCCGGTGGGGGCGACCAAGCAGCGCACCGAGGTGGTGCTGGCGGACATGCGCGACTACTTCCTGAAAAACGAGAAGGATAACGTTGACTCCGTACTGACCGTATCCGGCTTCAGCTTCGCCGGTAGTGGCCAGAACGCGGGGATGGCCTTTATCAAGCTCAAGGACTGGAGCGAGCGCAAGAGCCCGGATCGCAGCGCCAATGCCATTATCGGTCGTGCCATGGGCTATCTGTTCAGCATCAAGGAGGCGCAAGTGTTCGCCTTTAACCTGCCTCCGATCCCGGAGTTGGGTACGGCGACCGGTTTTGACTTCTTCCTGCAGGATCGCGGCGGTATCGGTCACGACAAGCTGATGGCGGCGCGTAACCAGCTGCTCGGTATGGCGGCGCAGGATCCCACTTTGGTGCGGGTACGCCCGAACGGGATGGAAGACACCCCCCAGCTCGATATCAAGATCGACTACGAGAAGGCGCTGGCGCAGGGGCTATCCATCGCGGATATCAACAACACCCTGGCTACCGCTTGGGGTTCTTCCTACGTCAATGACTTCGTCGATCGTGGCCGGATCAAGAAGGTCTACATGCAGGCAGATGCCCCCTTCCGGATGAACCCGGAAGATCTGAAACTCTGGTATGTGCGCAACAGTGCCGGTCAGATGGTGCCCTTCTCCGCCTTTGCCAGTACCGAGTGGAGCTTCGGCTCGCCGCGTCTGGAGCGTTACAACGGCGTGCCGGCGATGGAGATCGTCGGTGAGGCGGCGCCCGGCAAGAGTACCGGTGATGCTATGGCCGCCATCGAGCAGATGGTGAAACAGTTGCCGGAAGGGGTGGGCATCGAGTGGACCGGGCTCTCCTTCCAGGAGCGCCAGGCCGGTTCACAGGCGCCCGCGCTCTACGCCATCTCCTTGCTGGTGGTGTTCCTCTGTCTGGCGGCCCTCTACGAGAGCTGGAGCATTCCGTTCTCGGTGATGCTGGTGGTGCCGCTCGGGGTACTGGGGGCCATTGTGGCTGCTACCCTGCGCGGGCTGGAGAACGACGTCTACTTCCAGGTCGGCCTGCTCACCACCATAGGCCTGTCGGCTAAGAACGCGATCTTGATCGTGGAATTTGCCAAAGAGCTCTACGACAAAGGGATGGGCTTGGGTGAAGCCGTGGTGGAGGCGGCGCGCCTGCGTCTGCGTCCGATCCTGATGACCTCGCTCGCCTTTATCCTCGGGGTGCTGCCGCTGGTGATCAGCTCCGGCGCCGGTGCCAGCAGCCGTAATGCAATCGGTACCGGCGTAATGGGGGGGATGATCAGCGCCACCGTGCTGGCCATCTTCTTCGTCCCGCTCTTCTTCGTGCTGGTGATGCGTTACTTCACTAGCCACAAGAGTAAAGAGGCGCGCATGGTTGCAGCAGTTGAGTCAAAAGGTGACTGAGCAAAGTAACCCCTGAAGTTCTGGGTGGCAGATCACAATAAGACAAATACATCAGGTATGACTGAGTAATAAATAGAGCGACTTGGAAAGTCGCTCTATTTTTTTTCCGTAAAAACGGTAACTTAAGCGTAATTATTAAGTTAATACTGCTTCTTTTCGAGAAATTATGTCGCCGTGAGGTGGTTTTCTATCGACTCCTTTTCAGAGGTGAGGGGCAAGTCAGTTTCTGCTGTGCAGCTCGGCTGGAAACAAGATAGAATCTGCGTCTTATAGGGTTGGATATGTAGTGTCCGCTCTTTCTTGGTCTTGGGCCATAAAGCTGTGCTACACACCATCAAGACAGCAAAATGCTGGAGGACATGATGACCAACAGCAGACCTAATTTGGTTAAAAGCAGCAAACTGGGGGCTGTAACCCAAGGGCGGTAGCCTTGAGATTATTCAGCGATTTGCACAAATAATGTTCATTTATTGTTTTGCTGCTGTTGGCGCTGGTTAAATTGCAGTCTATTGGGTGTTTCAATAACGCATTAGTGGATAGCCAGCCTCTCTCTGATGTCATATCAACGCCTCGCAAGAGATACATATTTATGAAAATCCTCGTGACCGGTGGTGCCGGCTTTATCGGCTCTGCCGTGGTGCGCCATATTATCCGTGATACCCAAGATTCCGTTATCAATCTCGATAAACTCACCTATGCCGGCAATCTGGAATCCTTGGCCGATGTATCGTCAAGCGAGCGTTATGTGTTTGAGCAGGTGGATATTTGCAATCGCGCCGAGCTGGATCGGGTGTTTGCCTTGCACCAGCCGGATGCCGTGATGCATCTGGCCGCCGAGAGCCATGTTGACCGCTCCATTACAGGGCCGGCTGACTTTATCGAGACCAATATCGTCGGCACCTATATGTTGCTGGAAGCGGCTCGCGCTTACTGGAACGGTCTGGACGAGGTACGCAAGGCGGTCTTCCGCTTCCACCATATCTCCACCGACGAGGTGTATGGTGATCTGCCTCATCCGGATGAAGTGGCTGCCGGTGAACCATTGCCGCTCTTTACCGAGACCACCCCCTACGCCCCCAGCAGCCCCTATTCTGCCTCCAAGGCTTCCAGCGACCATCTGGTGCGCGCTTGGCGCCGTACTTACGGCCTGCCGACCATGGTCACCAACTGCTCCAACAACTACGGCCCGTACCACTTCCCCGAGAAGCTGATCCCGCTGGTCATTCTTAACGCGCTGGATGGCAAGCCGTTACCTGTCTATGGCAAGGGCGACCAGGTCCGTGACTGGCTCTACGTGGAAGATCACGCGCGTGCGCTCTACAAGGTGGCGACCACAGGCGTGGTCGGTGAGACCTACAACATCGGCGGTCATAACGAGAAGCAGAATCTGGAGGTGGTCCACACCATCTGCGATCTGCTGGACGAGATGGTGCCAAAATCGGGCTCTTATCGTGAGCAAATCACCTATGTGGCGGATCGCCCCGGCCACGATCGCCGTTATGCCATCGATGCGACCAAGATGAGCGCCGAGCTGGATTGGCACCCGCAAGAGACCTTTGAATCCGGTATTCGCAAAACTGTACAGTGGTATCTGGATAACCAGCAGTGGGTCAGCAACGTCAAGAGCGGTGCCTACCAGTCCTGGATTGAGCAACACTATTCCTCGATTGAACAGAATGATGGGGAGCGTGCCTGATGCATATTCTGCTGTTTGGCAAAAACGGCCAGGTAGGCTGGGAGCTGCAACGCGCACTGGCGCCGCTGGGGCGCATCACTGCCGTTGATTTTGACTCCACCGATTATTGCGGCGATTTCAGAAACCCGGCAGGGGTGGCCGACACTGTACGTCTGGTCAAGCCGGATGTGATTGTCAACGCTGCGGCCCACACCGCAGTCGACAAGGCGGAGAGCGAGCGTGAATTTGCCGAGCTGCTCAACGCGACCAGCGTGGCAGCGATAGCCAAAGAAGCGGAAGCATTGGGTGCCTGGTTGGTGCATTACTCCACCGACTATGTATTTGATGGCAGCGGTGAGCGCCCCTGGGTGGAAACCGATGCAACCGCCCCGCTCAACGTCTATGGCGAAACCAAGCTTGCGGGTGAGCAAGGGGCCGCACTTTGTTCCCGTCACCTGATCTTCCGCACCAGCTGGGTTTACGCCGCCCGCGGAGCCAATTTTGCCAAGACCATGCTGCGCTTTGGCAAAGAGCGTAGCGAGATGTCAGTGATCAATGACCAGTTTGGCGCTCCGACCGGCGCCGAGTTGCTGGCCGATTGCACCGCCCATGCTCTCCGCGTGGCGCAGCGCAAACCCGAGGTCGCCGGGCTGTACCATCTGATTGCCTCCGGTACCACCACCTGGTTTGACTACGCCCAGCTGGTGTTTGCCAAAGCCAGAGAGGCTGGCGTTGAACTGGCGGTGACACAACTCAATGCGGTGCCGACCAGCGCCTTCCCTACCCCGGCCAAACGCCCCCATAACTCCCGCCTGGATACCGGCAAATTCCAGCGCACCTTCGATCTGGTGCTGCCGGAGTGGACAGTCGGTGTGGAGCGGATGTTGACCGAGATCCTTGGCAAGTAAATTACTGGCTAGGGATGTAGTGACTGCCTCCCTGGCTGGCAGGGATAAAACGGAAAGGTGGCCTAAAGCCATGCTTCCTCTATATAAGAAACAAGCATCATGACCAAACGTAAAGGCATTATTCTGGCCGGCGGCTCAGGCACCCGTCTCTATCCGGTAACCATGGCAGTGAGCAAGCAGCTGTTGCCTATCTATGACAAGCCGATGATCTACTATCCTCTCAGCACCCTGATGCTGGCGGGAATTCGCGATATTTTGATCATCAGCACGCCGCAAGATACCCCCCGTTTTGAGCAACTGCTAGGTGATGGCAGTCAGTGGGGCCTGAGTTTGCAATACAAGGTTCAACCAAGCCCGGACGGGTTGGCACAAGCCTTTATTCTGGGTGCAGAGTTTATCGGTTCAGACCCCTGTGCACTGGTGTTGGGGGACAACATCTTCTACGGCCACGACTTGCAGAAACAGTTGGAGGCGGCAGTGGCCAAAGAGAGCGGTGCTACCGTCTTTGCCTACCATGTGCATGACCCCGAGCGTTATGGGGTGGTTGAATTTGATAAAGAGGGCACCGCGATCTCTCTGGAGGAGAAGCCACTGGAGCCCAAGAGCAACTATGCGGTAACCGGCCTCTATTTCTACGACAACAGCGTGGTCAAGATCGCCAAGAGTCTGACTCCGTCGCCCCGTGGCGAGCTGGAGATAACCGATGTAAACCGTATCTACCTGGAACAAGGTAATCTGTCGGTGGCCATGATGGGCCGTGGTTATGCTTGGCTTGATACCGGTACCCACGAGAGCATGATTGAAGCGAGCAACTTTATTCAGACCATCGAGACCCGTCAGGGGTTGAAAGTCGCTTGTCCTGAAGAGATCGCCTATCGCAAGAAATTCATTGATGCAGAGCAAGTAAAAACGTTGGCGACACCACTTGCGAAAAATGCTTATGGACAATACCTGTTAAAGATGGTTTCGAAAGTATGAGTTGGAGTTAAGGGTGTGCACCCGTTCCTGCAAAATAAACTAAATAAAATATGGATATGAAGATGAATGTAATCGAGACCACGATACCTGATGTACTTATTTTTGAGCCAAAAATATTTGGTGATGAGCGTGGCTTTTTCTTTGAGAGTTTCAACCATAAACTATTCGAAGAAGCAGTAGGATACCCTGTTACTTTTGTTCAAGATAATCATTCTAAATCCTCGAAAAACGTGTTGCGTGGACTGCATTATCAATCATCACCACACGCCCAGGGAAAGCTGGTGCGATGTGTTGTGGGAGAAGTATTTGATGTAGCAGTGGATATTCGTGAAAATTCGCCGACCTTTGGCAAATGGGTCGGTGTTCATCTATCAGCTGAGAATAAGCGGCAATTGTGGATTCCGAAAGGGTTCGCCCATGGTTTTATAACTAGAACAGAAACAGCAGAAGTTTTATATAAAGCAACCAATTATTATAGACCTGACTTTGAACATACAATATGTTGGAATGACCAGCAACTAGGAATAGAGTGGGAGAGTGATATGCTCCCTATATTATCTCTTAAAGATAAAAATGCAAAGCCATTTATGGCAGCTAAACATTTCTGAAAATCATATCAACACATTAAATACATTATGGTGTATCTATGACTGTCTTAATTCCTGCTATTATGTGTGGTGGAAGCGGTTCAAGATTATGGCCTGTTTCACGTGAACAACATCCCAAGCCATTCATTAAACTATCGGATAATCAAAGTTTTTTACAAAAAGCATTTTTACGTGGAGCAAAATTATCAGATGTCAGTGAAGTATTAACTATTACTAATCGAGACCTTTATTTCAAAACACTAGATTCATTTAAAGAAGTTAATAGTAATGAAATTCAGACTTCATTTATTCTTGAACCTTATGGCCGTAACACTGCAGCAGCAGTAGCATCTGCAGCAATTTATGCTCGCGATACATATGGCGATGATGCGGTCTTGTTGGTCTTGGCTGCTGATCACTTGATCACAGAGCAAGTTGCATTCGATGATGCTGTTTCCTGCGCTATTGAATTAGCAAAAGCAGGACGGTTAGTCACATTTGGTATTAAACCCACAATACCTGAAACAGGTTATGGTTACATTGAAGCTCTTGGTTCAGAGGTTTTGCGCTTTGTTGAAAAGCCAACATTGGATAAGGCAATTGAGTACGTTGAAAGCGGTCGCTTCTTCTGGAATTCAGGTATGTTTTGCTTTAAAGCAAGTACAATGATTGCAGAGATGGACTTGCATTGTCCGGAAGTATTGATAGCAACAAAAGCTTGCCTTGACAAGTCCGATTCGGTTCAAAGTAAAAAGGTCAAGCATATTGATCTGGACCCTGACACATTTATCCATGTTCCAGACATCTCGATAGATTATGCCGTGATGGAAAAATCAGGAAATGTTTCAGTAGTTCCATGTGACATAGGCTGGAGTGATATTGGGTCTTGGGCTGCAATAAGTGAACTACATCAAGCTGATGACGATGGAAACACCGTTCAGGGGCATGCAATTTTACATGCTACCTCAAATTGTTATATTTCGAGCGAGGATCGGGTTATTGGTGCTGTAGGTGTAGAAAACCTAGTAATTGTTGATACTGCTGATGCTCTATTGGTCGCTCACAAAGAAAGTAGTCAGGATGTAAAATTAATTTATAATCACCTTAAGACGATAAATAATGATGCATATAAAATACATCGTACAGTCTATTGTCCATGGGGACGTTATACGTTACTTGAGGTGGGAGAGCGTTTTAAAATAAAAAGACTTGAAGTTAAACCTGGGGCTAGCTTAACGATGCAAATGCATCATCATAGAAATGAACACTGGGTGGTATTATCTGGTGTTGCAGAGGTTTTCTATGAAGACCAAATTGCCTTGCTAACTGCTAACCAATCTACATATATTCCTGCTGGGCATCGTCACCAATTAAAAAATCCAGGTCTCATCGATTTAGTTATGCTAGAGGTGCAAACGGGTGAATATTTAGGTGAAGATGACATCATTGATTATTGAAAAGGAATTTAATTTAGGGGGCATCATGAATCTTACTTGTTTTAAAGCTTACGATATTCGCGGCAAACTGGGTGATGAGCTGAACACTGAGATTGCATACCGTATTGGCCGTGCAACTGCACAGTATCTAAATGCAACGACAATTGCTGTTGGAGGCGATGTTAGACTCACGAGCGAAAGCCTAAAGCAAGCACTTGCAAGAGGGATTCTTGATGCCGGTTGTGATGTCATCGACTTAGGGACTACGGGGACTGAAGAAACCTATTTTGCAGCATTTACGTTAGACATTGATGGTGCTATAGAAGTGACGGCCAGTCATAACCCTATGGATTACAATGGCATGAAACTGGTTGGTCGTGATGCTTGTCCAATTAGTGGTGATAGTGGTTTGAATGATATTCGAGCATTGGCTGAAAAGGGTGACTTCATTGCATCCTCCCGGCAAGGAACATTGATTAAAAAATCGATACTAGATGCTTATGTCGATCATTTGCTGACGTATATAAAGCCGCATCAATTACGTCCACTCAAGCTAGTTGTGAATGCCGGTAACGGGGCGGCAGGGCATGTGCTTGATGTTATCGAGCGACGTTTCAATACCCTCAATGTTCCTGTTGAGTTTATAAAAATTCATCATGAGGAAGATGGTAACTTTCCCAATGGTATTCCTAACCCATTGCTTCCTGAAAATAGAAGTGCTACATCGGAAGCGGTAAAGTTCTATCATGCTGATATGGGTATTGCTTGGGATGGTGATTTTGATCGCTGTTTTCTGTTTGATGAAAATGGTGATTTCATCGAAGGATACTATATTGTTGGATTATTAGCAGAGGCATTTTTAGTAGATAATCCTCATGAGAAAATCATTCATGATCCGCGCTTGACATGGAATACTATTGATATCGTTGAAAAGTCTGGTGGTACACCAGTACAAAGCAAAACTGGTCACGCATTTATTAAAGAACGGATGCGCAGTGAGAATGCAATATATGGTGGTGAAATGAGTGCCCATCACTATTTCCGTGACTTTGGCTACTGTGATAGCGGTATGATTCCTTGGTTACTAGTAATTAACTTGCTATCACTAAAAAAATCCACATTGTCTAGTTTAGTTGCTGAACGTGTTAAAGCCTATCCATGCAGTGGTGAGATAAATTATAGAGTTGATAATGCTCTTGAGATAATAAAGAAGCTGGAAGAGGTCTATGCGCCACTTGCTGTCAAGGTAGAATATGTAGATGGTCTTAGTATTGAAATGAATGATTGGCGATTTAATGTTCGCATTTCAAACACAGAACCATTACTAAGGCTTAATGTTGAAAGCAAAAACGATATAAGCAAGTTAACGTCTGGTTTGAATTCATTACATAAAATGATCAACAACTTATAAGGAGAGTACTGAAAATGTCCAAGAAAGTAGCGTTAATTACTGGGGTGACTGGTCAGGATGGTTCATATCTGGCTGAGTTTCTATTAGAGAAGGGGTATGAAGTCCATGGTATTAAGCGCCGTGCATCTCAGTTTAATACACAACGTGTAGACCACATTTATAAAGACCCTCATGAAGAGAACGTTGATTTTAAACTACATTATGGTGACTTAACGGATTCATCAAATCTAACGAGAATTATAGCCGAAGTTCAACCAGATGAAGTTTATAATCTTGGTGCTCAATCTCATGTCGCTGTTAGTTTTGATTCACCAGAATATACTGCGGATGTTGATGCGATAGGTACTTTACGCTTATTGGAAGCTATTCGTTTCTTGGGACTGACAAAAAAAACTCGTTTTTATCAGGCATCGACATCCGAACTATACGGCCTCGTGCAAGAAATTCCGCAGCGAGAGACAACACCTTTTTATCCGCGCAGCCCTTATGCTGTTGCAAAAATGTATGCGTACTGGATTACGGTGAATTATCGTGAGGCATATGGTATGTATGCTTGTAATGGTATTTTGTTTAATCATGAGTCACCCCGTCGTGGAGAAACATTTGTCACTAGAAAAATTACTCGAGGTTTGTCAAATATTGCTCAAGGCCTCGAAAAGTGCCTGTATATGGGAAACATGGACTCATTGCGTGATTGGGGACATGCAAGAGACTATGTCAAGATGCAATGGATGATGTTGCAACAAGAGCAGCCAGAGGACTTTGTCATTGCAACTGGAGTGCAATATAGTGTCCGTGAATTTATAAAAATGGCCGCTGCTGAGTTAGGTATTGAATTGAACTTTGTTGGAAGCGGCGTCGAGGAAAAAGCTGTCGTTTCGGCGATTTATGGAGATAAGGCGCCGGCATTGAAGGTCGGTGATATTATCGTATGTGTTGATCCACGTTATTTCAGACCGGCCGAGGTAGAGACTCTTCTTGGTGACCCATCTAATGCAAAAAATAAGCTGGGTTGGGAGCCGGAAACGACACTCGCAGAAATGGTAAGTGAGATGGTTGCATATGATTTGCAGCAAGCTCGCCAGCATGCCTTGCTGAAATCTCATGGCTTTGATGTTAATGTCAGTGTGGAGTGACTATGATTCCAGTATATCAACCAAGATTATCTGGTAATGAAAAAAAATATGTTAATGAATGCCTTGATTCAACATGGATCTCTTCAAAAGGTGAGTTTATTAACAGATTTGAATCTGCATTTTCAAAGTATATTGGTGCAGAAAATTGTACAACAGTGAGTAATGGTACTGTAGCACTTCATTTGGCGTTGGCTGCTTTAGGTATTGGTCCTGGTGATGAGGTTATTGTTCCTTCATTCACATATATTGCCTCAGTGAATACAATCATTCAGACCGGTGCAAAAGCAGTCTATGTTGACTCGCTACCAGATACATGGAACATCGATGTCAATGATGTAATAGCAAAAATCACAACAAAGACCAAGGCTGTCATGGCTGTGCATCTTTATGGTTTACCATGTGATATGGATGCGTTAGTCGATGTTTGTAAGAAACATAACTTGTTTTTGATAGAAGACTGTGCGGAGGCGTTCGGTACTCTTTATAAGAATAAGCATGTTGGTACATTTGGTGATGTGGCAACATTCAGTTTCTTTGGAAATAAGACAATAACTACCGGCGAAGGTGGCATGGTTGTTTCAAAGGATAAAAATGTCCATGACTTGGCATGCCACTTGAAGAGCCAAGGTGTTTCGAAGGTTAAAGAGTATTGGCATGATGCGTTGGCATTTAATTATCGCATGACAAATATATGTGCTGCGATTGGCCTGGCACAATTAGAGCAAGCAGACGAGATAATTGCAAAAAAAAGAGAGATTGCCAGTTGGTATCAGCGTCGATTAAACCATTTGCCGATAACATTCCACAAAGAGATTGAGAATACCAGGCATTCATTTTGGATGTGCTCGATCCTAGTCGAGAATGCACAAGATAGAGACTTGCTCAGAACAGTTCTAAAGAGTCATGATGTTGAGACAAGGCCATTGTTTCCTTTAGCTAATACGATGCCACATGTATTTACGGAACATAAATTTCCTGTTGCTGAAGATATCAGCTCAAGAGGAATGAATTTACCAAGTTACCCTGAATTATTGGAAAAAGATGTTGATTATATCTGCAACGTAATTTCTGATTTTTATTTAAATAAGTAATGTTAAATAAATAACCCTTCATCTTTCGTTGGTGAAGGGTTATTTTAAGTTGGTGGGAGTTTTATGAGTCTTTCTTATGTTAGGGGTATTTGGGATGCTAGATATTTTTGGCAGCATCTCGCTTTATCGGATCTACGCTCTCGTTGGCGGCGGTCTTTTTTCGGTGTATTATGGTCATTTATTCAACCTTTAGGTATGACATTATTAATATCTATAGTTTTTAGTAAAATGTTTAATACGGACATAGTGACGTATGCACCCTATATTTTGTCAGGAATTATAGTCTGGGATTTTGTAGTAGCCAATACCATTGGTGGTTCACTTGCGTTTGTGCAAGCAGATGCCTACATTAAACAATGCAAGCATCCATTAGCAATATATACATTACGAACTGTCTTGAGCAGCATTATAGTACTTGCACTTGCCAGTTTGGCTCTATTTGCTTGGTCAATAGTTGTATTGCCACAAAATATAAATATAACCTGGCTAGCCACCTTAACTGTTTTCCCAATATTGGCACTTATAGCATGGCCATTATCAACATTGCTAGCCTATATCGGGGTTAGATTTAGAGATGTACCACATGCGATGGGATTAGTCATGCAAGCGATATGGTTTATCTCTCCGGTATATTTCGAAGAACGTATGTTCCGTTCTGGCGGATTGGATTGGTTAGTCGATTACAATCCTGTGTATCATGTATTGCAAATTATAAGAGCACCACTACTAAAAGGTGAATGGCCGAGTCTAGAGAACTATACATTTAGTCTAATAACTGCTGCTTTCCTATTTTTGCTTGCGTGGCTGATTGGCCGAAATGCAGAGAAAAAAGTGATCTTCTACCTATGAAAAAGAATAAAATTAAACTTGAGAGTGTTAACCTTCATTATGCATCAGTAGCTTACAAAGAGCGGTCACTAAAGTCTCTTTTCTCTACTGCTTTTAAAAAAGGAAAAGCAGAACGTTCTGTTTCTGATATTCATGCATTAAAAAATATTACGCTAGAAATAAATAATGGAGAGAGGGTTGGGCTCTTAGGGCATAATGGTGCAGGAAAAAGTACATTTCTTAAAACGGTGGCAGGTCTCTATCCTATATCTAGTGGTAAATTAATTGTTGAAGGGCAAGTTCGTTCTCTTTTTGATTTAAGTCTAGGTTTTGAACCTGATGCAACAGGCCGAGAGAATATTCTCTATCGTGGTCTTCTGCTTGGCCTCTCTCCGACTTTTATGAAAGAGAAAGAAAATGAGATCGTAGAGTTTGCTGGTTTGGGTGAGTTTATTGATTATCCAATTAAAACTTACTCTGCAGGCATGCAGGTAAGACTAGCATTTGCCATATCAACAACTGTAGGAGGTGATATATTACTCCTTGATGAGGTTATAGGTGCGGGTGATGCAAACTTTATGGCCAAAGCTAAAAGCAGAATATCTCAACTTATTGAAAATGCAGAAATTTTGATTCTAGCATCTCATGATTTTGGTGCGTTGAAAGAAATTTGTCATAGAGGAGTAGTATTTCATCATGGAGAGATTGTGTTCGATGGTGATATGCCCAATGCAATTGAATACTATAGATCTATAAATGGACTGTTTTTATGACTTTTGATAGTCAAGGTTATGGGTGTCATGTAATGGAAAGTGAAGTTAAGCCAGCATACTTGATTAAACCGTTAAGGGTTGCAGTTATTGTACCTATCCCATACAGAGGAGGGAGTTTAAGAGCTGCAAAGTTACTTGTAGAGGCGTTTTATCTTGGAAGCAAAGCTGATAAAGATAATGTTGAGATTATTTTTCTTCATCCTGATCTTGAATATCTTGAAGCGGAAGGTGAGCTTGATGACTTACCAAGGTCAACAGTAAAGCGCTCATTTAAATGGATGACTATATCTCCCGCTGAAGCTAGAAGAGCTATGTGTTATAGTGGAAATGCTACATGGGAGCCTGATAATTGTGATTATTTTGTGCCAAACGATGGGATTCAGAATTTATGTGATTGCGATGTTTGGGTAATCGTGTCTGACCGATTGGAACATCCCATACTTCCTATTAGACCAGTTGTTGCAGTTATCTACGATTATTTACAGCGTTATCGAAAAATCATCAATGAAGATATTAATATGTCATTCTTATCCGTTGCGAGACGAGCTGATAAGGTTATTGTTACCACAAAATTCACTTATGATGATGCTCTTCAGTATGCTGGATTAGATAAGTCAAAGTTGAGCCTACTTCCTATGTTGGCACCAGATTTCTCGTCTTCTGTTGAACTTATTGACATTCATGATAAGTATTTTGTATGGACAACTAATAAAGCCATTCATAAAAATCATCTAAATGCAGTTAGAGCTTTGAAGCATTATTATGAGGTTCTTGGTGGTAATTTAAAATGTATAGTTACAGGTGTGGACTCTCATGCGGTGTTCGAATCGGATCCTTCCAATTTTAACGCAGATATTTTGAGAGTACTGTCATCATCATTATTATTGTCACAAAATTTAGTTTTAAAGGGTGAGCTTTCGACATCTGCATACAAGAAGCTTTTAGCGAATGCTGAGTTTTTATGGCATCCAGCTTCTATTGATAATGGGACATTTTCTGTTATAGAGGCTGCATATTTGAAAACGCCGGGGCTTTCTAGCAATTATCCTGCAATGAGAGAAATTAATGAGCAGTTCAATCTTTCCTTGAAATGGATGGACTCATCGGATCCATATGATATGGCAGATAAGTTGCTTTTTATGCAAGAAAATGCGGCCAAAATTACGTTGCCGTCTGGTGATGAATTAATGCGGAATAATGTGGCTAACTATTCGGAGTGCTATTGGCTTGCAATTAAGGAACTATTAAAGTGATGAAGAAAAACTATGGTATTTTTTTGTCGTATGCACCAAATGTGGATTTGAGAAGTGAAGGTCTAGGGCGCTATTTGGCTTCGTTTATGAAGGGAGCTATCTCTCGAAATGAAGTGCAGTTTACAATAGTGTGTCCTAGTTGGTCAAAAAGTGGTTTATATGCATTATTTGAAAGTGAAAATGTTCCATTAGATAAGTTTGTTATTCAGTCGCCAGATTCGAAGCCATTAATATTGTCTATTTACGAGAAGTATATTTCATATAAAAAGAATCGAAGAAATAAATATAGAGTTCTGTCAAACGCAAAGGAATATCTACGTCATCTTACTGATCGGTATTTAAACCGGGTTGAATCTTATCTGATATCCGCCGTTTCTCTTCGGGATATTATTCCAATACTTTTTGAAGTTGCGATTATTGGCATTCTTTTAATAGGTTTGGCTCCTGTATTCATAGCTCTTCTTATGTTTGTTGCGTTGCTTATTAAAATATCAAGTGTAGTTAAGGGAACATTACTTAAATTCTTCATAAAGTATTTGATACGAATGTCCAGTATAATATCATCACCCAAAAACGATGGGCTAGTGATAAGTCTATACAATAAACTTGAAGCCGCTGAGTCTAAAAGGATGCTAAATCTGGTTGACTCATTGAGCGATATATCTGCTTGGTATTGCCCTACTGCCTTTTGGCCTGAATTTAATAAAATACATGCACCTCGTTTGCTATGTGTGCCTGATGTTGTCTTGACGGAGTTTCCAGTCGGATTTTGCAATGTTGGAGGAGAGCGTTTTCTTCAAACGTTCAGAAAAATTGAGTCAACTATTCGTGATGGAGATCATTTTGTTACCTATAGTAATAAAGTTAAATGGGATACTTTAGTTGAACGTTATAAAGTAAACCCTGCTCACATATCAGTGATTCATCATGCTCCAAACACGCTAGACAGGACTATCTCACCTGATGGTAAAAGTCTTCAATGTGAAGAAGTTAATTTGCAGGCTCGTTCAGACTTTATGAATGCGCTTAAAAAATC
Organism: Aeromonas sp. 600886; assembly: GCF_049174935.1. Classification (NCBI taxonomy): domain Bacteria; kingdom Pseudomonadati; phylum Pseudomonadota; class Gammaproteobacteria; order Aeromonadales; family Aeromonadaceae; genus Aeromonas; species Aeromonas sp. 600886. Next base: position 107,968 of record NZ_JAAKUB010000007.1, read on the forward strand.
TAATAAAACTAGGTATATATCTGGTTTTAGTAATGATGAGGTGAAATTTATATTTTATGCGAGTCAGACTAGACCTAATAAAAATATGCTAAGCCTTTTTAAGGCATATAATTATTTATTAAGAGAGCGTTTTTTATCATGCAAGTTGATTGTGACAGGGAGTCAGAGTGAGATATCAGAAATAGCTACATTTATCAAAGAACAGGAATTAGAGTTGGATGTTCTGTTTTTGCATGGCTTGTCTGTTCCAGAATTAGCTGCTTGTTATCATCTTGCTGAACTAGCTGTCAATCCAAGTCTAAGTGAAGGTGGGTGTCCATTTACATTTACTGAGGCGTTATCTGTTAATACTCCAGTTGTTATGGCTCGTATTCCTGTAACTGAAGAAATTCTTACTGACCCTGAGTTACAGGAAATGACATTTTTTGATCCATATGATTGGAGAGATATGGCTAAGAGAATAGAATGGGCACTCCACCATAAGGACATCTTACTACGAAAACAGTTGCAGATATACGATCAGTTATCAATGCGTACATGGTCTGATGTTGTAAATGAGCATATCGATATACTTGAGCGTATTAGTTGCTTGGAGAAATAATGTGGTAGATTCAAAGAAGTTGGCCATTTTAGGATGTGGTGGACATGCAAGAAGTGTGGCTGATGTAGCATTATCGTTAGGATTTTCAACGTTATGCTTTATTGATGATAATGCAAAACCTGGCGAGAGTATTTTGGGTTATCCAGTTTTTCCTTCGTGGGATGTAATCTCTCCCGATGAGTGGATTTTTTTTTCTGCAGTAGGTGATAATCATAAAAGAAAGTTACAGTTAGAGATATTGGGGAAAATGGGGTGGCAAGTTGCCACCTTGATTTCTGCCACAGCCACGATTGGTATTAACTCTATCATAGGTAAAGGAACATTCGTCGGTCATCATGGGCACATTGGTCCTTCAGTTAAAATTGGTGAGGGATGCATTATCAATTCAGGTGCAATAATTGAACATGACGTCTGTGTTGATGAATTTACGCATGTATCGGTCAACAGTACAGTGGCAGGTTCAGTTAATATTGGGACGTTATGTTTTATAGGTGCTGGCGCGACTATAATCAACAATATTACTGTTCGCGACGAGATTACTGTTGGTGCAGGTGCGTGTGTTGTAAACACTATAGATCAGCCCGGAATTTATGTGGGTGTGCCAGCAAAGAAATATAAATAACATCTTGGGGCGAGATATGCATCTTACGGATGATGATTTTTTAAAAACAATAAAAAACACCCCCTTAATCTCGATTGATCTGGTGATTTCTGATAGTTCAGGGCGATATCTTCTCGGTCTCAGAAGAAATAGACCTGCAGCCGATCATTGGTTTGTTTTGGGGGGCAGGATAAAAAAGGGAGAAGCTATATTAGATGCCTTTAAAAGAGTTGCTGAGAATGAGCTTGGTGTGACGTTACAGAATTCGAAAGCTAAATTTATTGGAGTCTACGAGCATTTTTATAAAGATTCTTTTTATGACGTTATGACTCCAACTCACTATGTTGTTTTAGCGTATTCAATAGAACTAGACCATGATATAAATTCATTCTCTGTTGCTCAGCATTCAAAGTATAAATGGTTTGATATAGTAGACCTTCTTGCATCACCAGATGTTCATCAATACACAAAGAACTATTTTTTAGATAAGGGCTTGGAAGATAATGAAAATTCTTCATTTTTTTAAAACATATTATCCAGATGCTTACGGTGGTGTGCAACAAGTCATATATCAGCTTGCGGAAGGTGCAGTAAAAAGAGGGCATGAGGTCGATGTATTATGTTTAAGTGCTGAGAATGCTGGTCGAAATTTTAACATCGCTAATCATAGTGTGCATGCTGCAAAAGAAGATTTTTATATAGCTTCGACTGGTTTTTCATGGTCTGCGATTGTCGAATTCAGGCGACTGGCTGAGAAAGCTGATATTATTCATTATCATTTTCCGTGGCCCTATATGGATCTCGTTCATTTTTGGGTTAATCCTAAAAAGCCGACGGTGGTCAGTTACCATTCTGACATTGTCAAACAAAAATACCTGCTACAACTTTATAAGCCATTGATGATGTCTTTTCTAAATAAAGTTGATGCTGTGGTCGCTTCTTCACCCAATTATGTCAAGACCAGCCCTGTTCTCTCTAGCCTAAAAAAGGATGTTGAGGTGATACCATTCGGTCTGGAAAAGGTATCTCCAAGTTATGCAGAACTATCGTTATCGAATAAATGGAATGATAAAATAAAAGGGCGTTTTTTTCTTTTTATCGGATTTTTACGATATTATAAGGGGTTGTCATTTGTCCTTGATGCTATGCGTGGACTTGATTATCCTTTGATAATAATTGGTGAAGGCCCATGTGAAAAGGAGTTGAAGTCTCAGGCGGATAAGTTAGGATTAAAAAATACGTTGTTTGTTGGTCCAGTAAGTGACGCTGAAAAAAATATTTTACTGGAGTTATGTTACGCTGTGGTATTTCCATCTCATCTGCGTTCTGAAGCGTTTGGTATGACTTTGTTAGAGGCATCAATGTATGGTAAGCCAATGATTACTTGCGAAATTGGTACAGGCACTACATATATAAATCTGCATGGTGAAACCGGCTTGGCAGTTGAGCCAGCAAATAGTGAGGCTCTCTCATCTGCAATGAAAAAGTTATGGGATGATCAAGATGAAGCTGAGCGTATGGGGAAAAATGCAAAGGCTAGATTTGAACATAACTTTACTGCCGACGTCATGATTGATAAATATATGACGTTATATGAAAAGGTTATCTCAAATTATTATTCATCTTGAAATGCCTATCTCAAACTGTATGTCCATACCTAGAATTCTTGTCACAGGTGCCAACGGATTTGTAGGCAAGGCGGTCTGTGAACACTTGCTGGCTCTGGGGGCGAATGTTAAAGGAGCGGTGCGAAGTCACCCGCTGGCTTCTTACCATGTTCAGGCTCCCTCTCTGACTGCGGATGCCAACTGGACAGCCCAATTGCAACAGGTGGATGTGGTTGTTCACTGTGCTGCCAGGGTGCACGTGATGTCGGATACCGCGACAGATCCCCTGGCAGCATTTCGAGCGGTGAATACAGAGGGCACCCTAACGCTTGCTCGACAAGCGGCTGAGGCTGGGGTGAAGCGCTTCATCTTTATCAGCTCGATCAAAGTGAATGGCGAGCAGACCGAGCCAGGCAAGCCATTTGATGAGAATGTGCAAAGTCCGCCAGAAGATCCCTATGGACGCTCGAAGTATGAGGCGGAGCAGGGGCTGATGGCACTCGCGAAAGAGTGTGGTATGGCTGTAACCATCATCCGTCCTCCTCTTATTTACGGGGAAGGGGTGAAGGCTAACTTTGCCAGCATGATGACGTGGGTGCGCAAAGGGATCCCGCTACCCTTTGCCCGTTTGACCAATGCGCGTAGCCTGTTGGCGTTACCTAATTTGTGTGACTTCATTGCCCATGCGATGGAGCACCCTGCCGCAGTGAACCAGGTCTTTTTAGTCGCAGATCCTGTCGCAGTGTCGACGTCTCAGTTGTTGGCGGCGATTGCAGAAGCAGAAGGGGTTAGCTGTCGGCTCTTTTATCTCCCACCAGGAGTAATAAGAGGGCTTGGACGCTGTTTGGGGATTGATGCCAAGCTACAACGGATTTATGGCTCTCTGGAAATGAATACCCGCAAGGCTCAGAGCCGATTACAATGGTCGGCACCCTATTCGCTCTCTCAGACCTTATCTCTGATGGCGTCAATCCATAGTGAGTCGTCTTGATGCTGGCATTTGTTTTGTTGTCGATGTTTTGTCTTTTTCTTTCAATTACCATGACCGGCCTGCTCAGGCGCTACGCCCAGACCCGCTTGCTTGACCAACCCAATCATCGCAGTTCGCATCAGATGCCTACCCCGAGAGGCGGTGGCATGGCTATCGTGGCGACCTTTCTGCTGGCAGCCCCGTTGTTTGTTACCCTGATCCCACTGCCCGCCGGCATATCCCAGAGCAGCTTTGCATTGATATGGGCTGCGGCGCTGGGCATTGCATTGGTTGGTTTTATCGATGACCACATCTCTCTCAAGCCTCGAACCCGCCTGATTGTGCAGAGCATGGCGGCCGCTTTGGTGGTTTCTGCGGTTAATGGTTTGCCAGCGCTGACCTTCTTTGGTTGGCAGCTCGATCTGGCCTGGTTTGGTTACCTGCTGGTCTGGCTGGGGGTGATCTGGTTTATCAATCTCTACAACTTTATGGATGGCATCGATGGCTTGGCGGCAGGTGAAGCCGTTGTCGTCTGTCTGTTCATGACGTTATTTCACTATCTGGTTGGGGGGGAGTGGTCGTCTGCCAGTTTGATCCTGCTACTGGGGATTTCGGCGGCTGGCTTCTTGTGCTGGAATTTTCCGCCCGCCAGGATCTTTATGGGGGATGGTGGCAGCGGATTTCTTGGCTTGATGCTGGCTTCCCTGATGCTGCTGGATGCCGCTTCTGCGCCTCAATTCCTGTGGGCATGGCTCGTCATGCTCGGAGTCTTTGTGGTTGATGCGACCTGGACGTTACTGAATCGCTATCGTCTGAAATGTCGTCTGAGCGAGGCGCATCGTACTCATGGCTATCAATATCTGGCGAGGCGTTGGCAGAGCCATCGAAACGTAACCTTGGCTGTGCTTCTTATAAATAGCCTCTGGCTTGCGCCGATCGCTGTCATGATTGTATTGGGCCAGCTCGATGGTGTGAGCGGTCTGGTCATTGCCTACTTGCCGTTAGCTTTTCTTGCGTATCACCTGAATGCAGGAGTACCAGAATGAGAAATGAGCTTTTACCCGGTGGGAGCTGGCTACTGACTTGCCTGGGCTCCCTGTCACGAGCCAGCAAGCGTGTCATCTCTGTCGCCGTTGATATGCTCTTGATCACCATGACCTATTGGGGTGCGTACTGGATCCGGCTTGAACACAACTGGCCAATCGATAGCCCGCATCACTGGGCACTGCTTGGCGCAATTATCATTGTCAGCATCAGTTTGTTTGTAAGGCTGGGGCTTTATCGCGCAGTGCTGCGATACGTCAGCTTTCGGGTGCTATGGACAATCTCGCTAGGGGCATTTCTTTCAACCTGTTTCTTTGTTCTCTCTGCGTTTTACTTTGATATCTTTCTGCCGAGAACGGTATCTGTTATCTATCTCTCCTTTTTGGTGTTACTGGTTGGCGGTGTGCGGCTGTTTTTCCGGGCGCTCCTTAATACCACCCGTTTGGCTCGTACCCAGGTATTGATCTATGGCGCGGGCTCTTCGGGTCGACAACTGCAAATGGCCTTGTTGCAAGGTAATGAGTTTTATCCCGTCGCCTTTATTGATGACGATCCCGCCAAACAGGGATGCGTGATCCAGGGTTGTACCGTTTATCACAGTGCTCAGCTGCCAACTCTGATTGACCACCATGGGGTGCAGAAGATCTTGCTGGCTATGCCGAGCAGCACCAGGGCTCGTCGTCAGGAGGTGATTAATGCACTTGAGCCCCTCTCTTGCGAAGTGCTCTCTATCCCGGGAATGGCCGATCTGGTCAATGGCTCTGCTCGCATAGATCAGCTCAATGAGGTTTCCATCGACGATCTGTTGGGCAGAGATCCGGTAGAGCCTGTGACCACCTTGATGGAAGCCAATATCAAGGGCAAAGCGGTCATGGTGACAGGTGCCGGTGGCTCTATTGGTTCTGAGCTCTGTCGCCAAATCTTGCGGTGCCGTCCATCCACTCTGGTACTGTTCGAACTATCCGAATACGCCCTCTATGTCCTGCACAAGAACCTGCGGGAGCAGTGTCAGCGTGAAGAAATCGAAACGGATCTGGTGCCGTTATTGGGTTCAGTACAGCGCCAGCATCGTCTAAAAACGGTGATGCAGAGCTTCAGGATCCAGACCGTCTACCATACAGCTGCTTACAAACATGTCCCGCTGGTTGAGTTCAACATCATTGAAGGGGTACGTAACAATGTATTCGGCACTCTTTATGCGGCACAGGCGGCCATTGAGGCAGGGGTGGAAACATTCGTGCTGATCTCTACCGATAAAGCCGTGCGGCCAACCAATACCATGGGCGCCAGCAAGCGTCTGGCCGAATTGATCTTGCAAGCCTTGACCCGCGAGAAGCACAGCACCCGTTTTTGTATGGTGCGCTTTGGCAATGTTCTTGGATCTTCCGGCTCAGTGGTGCCGTTATTCAGACAGCAGATAGATAAGGGGGGGCCTATCACCCTGACTCACCCCGATATCATCCGTTACTTCATGACGATACCTGAGGCTGCCCAGTTGGTGATCCAGGCCGGCGCCATGGGGGAGGGGGGCGACGTCTTTGTGCTCGATATGGGGCAACCGGTACGGATCATGGAGCTGGCCAAGCGCATGATACGCCTCAGCGGCCTGACACTGCGTGATGAGCAGCGTCCCGATGGTGATATCGCCATAGAGGTGACGGGGTTGCGGCCGGGCGAAAAGCTCTACGAAGAGTTACTGATTGGTGATGATGCCAGAGGAACCGAACACCCCAGGATCATGGTGGCACAAGAGAGCTGGCTGCCCTGGTCCCGACTGCGCCCCTTGCTGGCCTCGCTGGATGATGCTTGTCACCGTTTTGATCAACAGCAAGTGCGCGAGATCCTGATGCATGCTCCTGCTGCATTCGAACCGACGGATGGTATCTGTGATCTGGTGTGGCTAGCGAAGCAGCAGCATACAATAACGGAGAACATCGTGAAGCTACCAGTACACAATGTTAATTTTTTGCTGGCTAGAAATTGAGTTACCTGTTTCTATAATGAGGCAACTTGGATGCGATTAGGCCTGGTTGTGGCATTTTATCGAGAATATGCCGCAATTATTACTAATGTTAGTATTCTATTATTTGAAAAAATGGTGACCATTGGGTTGGTTTTTTTTTGCGAGGGGGTAATTAGTCATCTACTCGGTGTGTCATTATATGGGAAATGGCTATATTCGCTTAATGCCGTCATTTTATTGTCATCAGTTACATTGATTGCCGGCTCGGAAGTTGTTGTTCCGGCATTAGTTCGGCATCCTCATTTGCGTTGGAAGATACTATCTTCAGTATTTGTTTTTCGTCTACTTTTCGCTTTGGTTGCTTTGCTTGTCACATTAATCTACGCAAATTTTATTGTCGCAGATCAAGATGTAAGATTAATGCTGATGCTATTGGCACTGGCGCTCATTTTTAATGAACCATTTTCAGTAATAGCCAACTACTATCAAGCCACCACAAATATAGGTGTTGTTGTAGCGATTCGTCTTGCAATTTTATTATTAAGGGTGCTTTTGGTAAGCCTCGCTTTTTTACTTTCATCTTATGTCATCATCTATTCAAGCAGGGCAATAGAAGCAATGTTTTTAGCTATGTCACTGAGTTGTGTTATTTATTTTAGAGGTGGCATCTGGGACTGGCATAAAAAAGTGGCAGTGGTAATGTTAAGTCGAGGTGGGGCGCTCTGGGTTCCATTAATGCTGATGCTGATTTATATGAGGATTGATCGCTTTTTCATCGAGCATTACTTAGGGTATGAACAACTAGCCATGTATGGTGTGGCTAGTCAAATGCTAGAGCAGGGCGTACTTGTACTTGGTATAGTTGTGCAGTCTATAGCCCCAATGATGTTATATGGGCGCAGAGTAAAAAAAATACATACGGTTTGTTTAGGACTGTTATTAGTTGCATGTATCTTGCAATTAATGGGTTGGTTATGGCTACATGAAATTGTCTATTTTATCTTTGGGAAAGATTATGAGTTAGCAGCAGATTTAGCCATTATGATGTTGCCTGCGCTTTCTTTTTTCGCTGTGGATAGCGTTTTAATGCAACGATTATACCGTGACAAAAAATATTTTTTGATAATGTGCAAGTGGTTCTTTCTATTAATTATAAGCATATTCAACTATTGGCTGTTGCTAAAAGTATTTCGTTCCGGTGACATTTACATCGTTTACATAACTAATGCTTTTTTGATGATGGCTGCGACGATGTCGATATACTTCATTCATCAATATAAAGGTTGCGTGTGTAAGGTCGTGCAATGATAACAATAATGACGCCAACTTATAACAGAGCATATGTTTTACCAAGGTTGTATGACAGTTTGTGTCAGCAGACAAGGCGGGACTTTGAATGGCTCGTAATCGATGACGGTAGCACTGATGGTACCGCCGAGCTTATTTTTGATTATAGAGTTAAATCTGACTTTCCAATCAATTATTTTTATAAAGAAAATGGAGGGAAGCATCGCGCTATAAATGAAGGTGTGGTTCATGCGACCGGTGATTGGATTATCATTGTGGATAGTGATGACTTATTAACTGGTGATGCTGTTGCCAAGCTATATGATGTTATGAATCATATTAGCTCGGAATTTGTTGGGATGTGTTTTAGAAGAGCAACATTATCTGGTCATATAATTGGTATCTCCGACACCGCATGGAGCAAGTCAATGGTAATGCAGCCCATCATGGCAGGGCATATATTACAAGGTGACTTGGCTTATGTTTTTCGCACTAATGTTATGCGTGAGTTTCCTTTTCCTCAGTTCCCGGGCGAAAAGTTTGTACCAGAGTTATATATATGGAATAAAATTGCCGATATAGGTAAGATAGTTTTTTATGTAGACCAAGTAATATACTTGTGTGAATATCTTCCTGATGGCTACACCTCAAATTTTAAAAAAAATCTAAGAAGTAATCCATGTGGTTTTGGTTTGTTTTATCGAGACCAGGTGATCCGAGATACTCGATTGTTCGGCAAGGTCAAAGCATGTGTCAGAAGTCTCCAGTGCATTCTTTACTGTTGGTTGAAGAGATAGCATGAAAATTGCGATGGTAATCACAGGCCTTGGTATGGGGGGCGCTGAACGACAAGTGTGCGATTTGGCAGATCAATTTATTAGGTTGGGCCACCATATATTAATTATCTCGATGACCAGTGAAATTAGCAATCGCCCACATTCGACTGCAGCAAACATCGTTTCACTGCAGATGAGGAAAACTCCATTTAGTGTTTTCAAAGCATACTGGCAGGCGATCAGGTTACTTAATCAATATAAACCGGATGTGGTGCATAGCCATATGGTGCATGCAAATATTTTTGCTCGGTTATTACGATTATTTGTATCATTTCCGAAGCTTATCTGCTCTGCACATAGTGTTAATGAGGGAAGAGGGTGGCGGATATTGGCATACCGGCTTACCGAAAGGTTATGTGATCTTAACACAAACGTAAGCCAAGAAGCTGTTGAGGCTTTTATTAAACAAGGTGCGGTATCTGCCGGGCGAATGAAAGTCATGTATAATGGTATTGATACGGAGCGTTTTTATTTTAACGCCACAGTCAGAAATAAATTACGCTCTCAGCTTGGGATTGATGACAATAACATATTGTTAATTTCAGTAGGCAGACTGACCGCTGCCAAGGACTATACAAATTTGCTTGTTGCATTTGCGATGTTATCTTCGAGATCCAATAATGTTAAGTTGGTCATCATAGGTGAGGGTGAGGAAAAAGAATACTTAACCACAATCGCTAGCGCACAAGGGATTAGCGAGCGAGTTCATTTCTTGGGGCTGCGCTATGATGTTGAAGATTGGATGAGTGCAGCAGATATATTTGTGTTGTCATCAGCTTGGGAGGGGTTTGGTTTAGTTGTGGCTGAGGCTATGGCTACTGAGCGGGTAGTGGTTGCCACCGATTGTGGTGGAGTGAGGGAAGTGGTTGGCTCTGCTGGATTGCTTGTCCCCTCTAAAAATAGTCAGCAGCTATTTACCGCGATTGAGCAGGCTATGATGCTTTCGCCGCTTGAGAAAGAGGTGATGACTAGGGAGGCTCGGATTCGGGTTATTAGCCATTATTCAATAGAGACTATCTGTCTGCGTTGGTTAAATTTGTACCAGGACTACACATGAGCAAACATCTTTGTATGGTGAGCAATACAGCGTGGTCAATGTGGAATTTTCGCCGCGGATTATTATCTGCACTTATACAACATGGATATCGCATAACCATTGTTGCTCCACCTGATAATACAGTTTTTTCGCTCTGTGATTTGGGGTGTTCATTTATACCGTTGGCACTATCCCCTAAAGGAGTCAATCCAATTGTTGAACTAAAATTAATATTTGATTTCGTAAGAATATATAGAAAAATTAATGCGGATTTAATTATCCATTATACGGTAAAACCAAATATATATGGTTCTTTTGCTGCACATCTTTGTCGCACACCTGCCTTGGCTATAACCACTGGGTTAGGATATGCCTTTATGAATGATGGTTGGGTGCCCAAAGTAGTAAGGTTGCTTTATAAATTCGCTTTTAAATATCCTAAGCTAGTCATTTTCTTAAATGAAGATGATCGCCTTGAATTTGTATCAAGACAGTTGGTAGATAAAAGAAAGACTCTGTTACTGCCTGGCGAGGGCGTTGATTTGAGTTTTTTTTATCCTTCAGAAAAATTTGCTGAAGATGACTCGGTTAGTTTTTTGCTCATTGCGCGGTTGTTATGGGATAAGGGGATTGGAGAATATGTAGCAGCCGCAAAGCAGATTCATATTCGTCATCCAAACATAAAGTTTAAATTGCTAGGCGATGTTCAGGCTGATAACCCACGAGCGATCGGATATGCACAGTTGCATGAATGGATCAATGACGGTGTGCTGGAATATCTCGGTACTACACATGATGTTAGGCCTATCATAATGGAAAGTGATTGTATTGTGTTACCTTCTTATCGCGAAGGATTGCCAAGAACTATGATCGAAGCTGCTGCAATGGCAAAGCCAATTATTGTTACCGATGTTCCTGGATGTAGAGATGTACTGCTACATGAGAAAACCGGGTTACTCTGTCAAGCTAGAAATGTTTCATCATTGGCTGATGCGATGATGACATTCATACGAATGACTACAGCTCAAAGAACCTTGATGGGTAATGCTGGGAGGCAATTAGTTAGTGCCAGATTCGATGAGAAAAAAATCATTGGCATATATTTTGACATATTGGCTCAGCATATCGATGGCGCTCAGCCCTGTGGTTGATAACTGAATGAGTTTTTCATGATAAATAATAGCTATTATCCATATGGTGGTCGTTGGTATGACCTTGTACGGTTTAATTATACAATAATGTTCTTTTTTACATCCTTGGTATCAACATTATTACCTGCATTTTTGTTTTGGGGCGAGGACTTTTGGAATTTCCTTGATGATGTAAAAATAAATTCACTTTTAGGAATCTTTATAACATGTATTACTACTGGTTTTTTCCTGAGTCGAGTGCTTTGCTATCCTGGAGTTAATGCTTTATCTTATATGATTCCAACAGTAACCGCTGTGTATGGAATATTATTCGGTGTGTTGCTGCTGTTTCGTCTTGAGTATAGTAGGCCAGTAATTATAAGCTCGTATATATTGGTTTTAGTATCTTGCTGGCTTATTTATTACTTAGGGGCACGATCTGGCAAGGTTAAGTATTCTATCATCCCGGTTGGTAATTATCAGAAACTGTGTGCCTTGACTGCTGTTGAATGGAATATTCTTCACAAACCCGATTTTTCTCTGTTTTGTGGTAATGCCGTAGTTGCTGACTTTCACTCATCTGATTTGACGAGTGAATGGCAAAGGTTATTAACTGATTTCGTTTTGTTAGGGATACCAATCTATCACAGCAAAACTATATATGCATCATTAACAGGCCGAGTGAGCGTTGAGCAATTATATGAAAATGACTTGGGTTCCGCTATTCCCTCGTTGTTTTATTTCTTTTTAAAAAGACTAGCTGATCTTTTGGTTGTTATAATGGCACTCCCCTTTTTTATGCCGGTGTTACTTATAACAGCAATATTAATAAAGCTGGAAAGCCCTGGCCCTGTTTTCTTTAAGCAAAAGAGAGTTGGGCTGGGTAATAAAGATTTTGTAATATATAAATTTCGTAGTATGCATGACAGTTCATCATCAGACAATGCATATTTTGCTCAGGAGGTTGACAAACGGATTACTCGTGTTGGTAATTTTATTCGTAAATATAGAATTGATGAGCTCCCGCAATTCTTTAATGTTCTTAAAGGGGATATGAGCTTGATTGGTCCACGGCCTGAACAGCGTTTTTTTGTGGAGAGGTTTGAGTCTGAATTACCATTCTATATGTATCGTCATATGGTTCGTCCTGGTATAAGTGGATGGGCTCAGGTGATGCATGGCTACTCAGCTGATACAGATAGTACTCGTATAAAATTAGAATATGATTTTTATTATATTAGAAATTTTTCGCTTTGGCTTGATCTATTAATAGTAATCAAAACTATTAAAACAATGCTGACAGGGTTTGGGGCTCGTTGAGTATACGGAAATAATATATGAGCAGCTTGTATTGGATTTTATCTTCATTATACTGGTTACTTGGAGTGCATTTTTTTATGCACAACCCGGGAGGAGCAGGGCTATATCTGCCCTTTAACGCATGGGGATGGGTGTTTGCCTCGCTGGCTATTGGATTAGGATTGTGGCAAGTGACGTTACGCCAGCGTCTGCTCTTTTCTCCATTACAAGCGGGCTTATGGATAGGGGCACTCTTGCTACTGCTGCCGATGTTCTATCCAGGTTTTGCACTCAGGGATTATGCCATTCCCAGATTATTGGGGCTTTTTGCTGGTCTGCTGTTTTTATTCGGGCTCTATCAATGGCGCTTCAATCGGTTGCAGCGTGATCGCTTGCTCTATATCGTCCTGATAGCGATCGCGATGGAGGCTTTACTCGGTCTGATACAGTTCTATCTGTTGACACCCGGTAACTGGATTGGCTACGACACTAAAACCAATCGTCCTTACGGGATCTTTCAACAGCCAAACGTGATGGCAACCTTTATGGCAACTGGTCTTGCCCTTGCTATTTGGCTGGAATTACGCCGAGAGGGTGGTCGTTTGCTGATGGCTCTGCGCTATGGCGTCATTCTATCAGCAACACTGTTGCTGGTTGTTTTGCAATCCCGAGTGGGTCAACTTGGCGGTCTGCTAGCTCTGTTTTTATTGATACCGCAACTCCATCGCCATCGATTGCTATGGCGTATGTTGGCGCTGGTTATTTTTGCGGTGGCCCTTGGCCTGCTATCACAGTACTGGATGGCAGGCGCAAAGCGCGGGTTGGAGATTTATCAATCTGGTGGTATGCGATCTATTTATTGGCCTTATGCAGCCAAGCTGATTGCCGAAGCACCATGGAGTGGTTGGGGATACGGCAGTTTTGAATCTGTTTTTCTCCATCACTACATGGCTGATAAGGCGCTGAATCCATCTATGGTGCAGATTGAGTACAATCTTGACCATCCCCACAACGAATTCCTTTATTGGGCTGTTGAGGGAGGGGTGGCTCCCATGGTTGGTATGGTGATTATGGGGTGCGCATTATTGTGGCGCCTTACGAAGGTGCGTTGGGTAAATGCCATGGCACTGCTTGCCCTGGTGACACCGATATTGCTCCATACTCAGACGGAATATCCCCTTTACCATGCAATCGTGTTGTGGTGGTTGTTGCTGACGCTGATCTATGTCGTTGACACCGAGATTGAAGAAACCCGTTTCGTGAGTTGCGGTAGCCCATCGTGGTTGGACATTGAGTATCGCCCCTGGTTGTTGCTCCGATTTATGGCAATAGCTATCCCTCTATTGGTTGTCCCATTTATGCTGACAGCCCTTCATACTGCCTGGGTCGTCACCAAATACGAGCGGGGAGGTTATAAGGAGCCGACGCTCTTGCTGGAGATTATCAATCCTATGGCATGGCTGACACGAGTTGAATTTGATGTGAACTCGGTTCGTCTGATGGTCGGTTTGCAGACAAACAACAAGGATGAACTGGAAGCTTATCTGGAGTGGGGGCAGGCCTTCGTACTTCATACACCACGTGCTAATATATACACCAATATGGTGACAGCACTTAACGCTCTGGGTCGCAAAGAGGCAGCCGATGCGATGCGTCTGGAAGCGCTCAGACTCTATCCTGCGGAACCTCTGCTGAGTGGCTCTGTAGCTATACCGGTGATCAGTGGTGTTGATCAATCTGCACAAAGTAATGCTCGCGCAAATTAGCGTAATTTAACAACCGGGTAAGATCGGTTATGTTAAAAAACAGATTGTTTATTTGTCTTTAGATATATGGGCTGGTGTTGTAAGCTTATGATTTTTATGGATAAAAATTATGGCCTTTTAAGTCGTCGTTGCTGAGGAATTGCTTTGTGGCTTTTTTATTTCACCTTGATGGGTAACTGGGCGGGGGGGGGAGGGCATATCGGGTGTCACTATAAAGAGAATCTTCTGACTGCATGCAGTGGGATATTAATGAGCCCTGTAATATCTGAGATCATCATCTGTCAGATTGTATAGCAATCACAACTGAGCATTGATTTGTTATCACGCTTCGCGTCAAGAGAGTATGGTGAGTGAAAAATAAAAAAAAGGAGTGTAAATACAGAAAACGGTATGTTGTTATCAATTGTCCATGCTATTCTGACACGGTAATCCCTGTGACCGACTTTTTGTGAGGAAATAATGAACGAGTTTCTGAAAGTTCTGCTGAACATTCGCAGTCTGCGTGCGGCTGTTCGTGAGCTGCCGTTTGAGCAACTGCTGGAAGCTAAAGAGAAGTTTGACCTGGTTTACCAAGAGCGCGCCGATTCTGTTGAACAGGAGCGTGCTGAACAGGAAGAGCGTCAGCGCAAGCTGAATGAATTCACCGAAATGCTGCAGCAGGCTGGTATTGATCCTCGTGAGCTACTGGCGACTGCCGCTGCTCCGGCTGCTGCAACTGGCGCAGCCAAGAGCAAGCGAGCTCCGCGTCCGGCTAAATACAAGTACGAAGAAGATGGCCAGGAAAAAACCTGGACCGGTCAAGGCCGTATGCCGAAAGCCATTGCTGCTCAAGTAGCATTGGGTAAAGACCTGAACGATTTCCTGATCTAATTCGTCAGGTTCAGAGATTGAATAATGCCGCCCTCGGGCGGCATTATTTTTGCCGTTTTACTCGTGGTTATCCAACCAGTATTTCCACCTCATTGTTATCTGCATTCCTCGTTTGTATCCTTTCTCTCTCGCCTTACCCGCAGTTCCTTTACTCAATATCATTCGTTGTTTACGATTAATTTTGTCCTGTGGCTCACCAACGCGATATCGCTATTTGTATGCGTTGTGCTGATACGAGCTTCGGATATGTTTCTCACGATTCACGGTGCGTCGTTCGGCAAGAGAGAAAGCCCTCTGCAGATGAAATATCCGGTAATCGTTATCTCCGTTCAGGGAGCGTGAGGGATAGAGAGCGCCCCAAGGTAAGGCCGGGATATTCTGGGTCGCCAATGCATGTAATTGGCTGCGCTGTCATACCTGCCCCTGATGATGGGCAATGGAGTTCGGTTGCCGTGTGGGCGAGGGAATTCTGTGCGGTCTATGGCGATGGCATCCCCCACTCTGCCGGCAGAGTGGGGGATGGCCAGGTGAAGTGCTATCGGGGCATCACACTATCGCTGCCACCCAGCGCACGATAGATTTTGGCAGTGGTGGTGAGCTGCTCTTTTTGCTGGGCCAGCAGGCTCTGCTGGGCATCCCACAGCCGGTTCTGCTCATCAAGCCAAGCCTGTACACCGGTCGCACCCGCCTGGAAGCGAGCCTTTGCCAGGCGTTCGGCCTCCTGGGCATAACTCAGCTGCTCCTGCAGATAATCGAGTCGCTGCTGGCCATAGTGGCGGGCGGACAGATTGTCTTCCACTTCCACCAGTGCGGTGTAGAGCTGTTTGCGAAACTCGGTTTCAGCGATCTGGTAATCCAGCTTTGAGCTTTCGATGGCGAGCTGGGTGCGGTTGTATTCAAGGAAGGGGAGGGTAAGGCTGGCTCCCAGCGTACCAACCGGATTTTGCAGCACTTGCGCCAATCTATCGGATGCGGTGCTGGCGCTGCCGGTCAGGGTCAGGCTGGGGTAGAAGCTGGTGCGGATCTCATCCCCTTTAGCCAGCGTCTTGCGCAGCCGCAATTCGGCCGCTTTGACATCGGGGCGGCGGGCCAGCACATCGGCCGGAATACCCACCGCAAGTTCAGGAATAGCCTGCTTTGCAAGGGAAGCGGGTGCATACTCCAGCGGCCCGTTGCTGCGGCCCAGCAACAGACGCAGGGCATTGCGAGCCTGCTCCTGCTGCGCCTTGAGGGAGGCCAGCTCAGCCTGCTTGCCTGCCAGTTGCTGGCGTGCCTGCGCCAGATCGAGTCGGGTGATGGCGCCTGCCTGGTATTTGGTTTGGGTCAGCTGCTCAGTTCGCGTCAGGTTGGCCAGCTGCTGTTCTCCGAGTGCGATGGCAGAGCCGAGATAGCCGAGCTGCCAATACTGCTCCAGAGTATTGCCAATCAGCAGGAGTCGGGTGCTGGCGAGATCCTGCTCGCTTGCCGCCGCCTCCCAGCTTGCCTGATCTCGCACCGAGGCAAGCTTGCCCCACAAATCCACATCGTAACTGAGGCTCAGCGAGGGGCCCAGACTGTTGGTGCCTTTGCCGCTTTTCAGATCCTTGTTGCCACTGGCTGCGATAGTGCCATTGACCGAGGGGGTGAGGTTGGTATCGGCCTGCTCGGCGCCCAGTCTGGCGCTTTTGAGCTTGAGGGCCGCCACACGCATGTCCGGGTTAGCGGCCAGAACCGCCTCGACCAATTTGTCGAGCTGGGGATCATGAAATTCCCGCCACCAGGGGCCAGCCTGCGTAGCCAGTTGGGTGCCCTCTGCCTGTTGCCATGTGGGGGCAATCGTCAGCTCGGGTCTTTGATAGGTGCTGTGCTGACTGCAGCCGCTGAGGGCCATGCAGAGAGCCAGCCAGGAGAGTTTGTGCATTGTTATTCCCTCGCCAGTGCGACAACAGGGTCGAGCCGAGCCGCATTGCGTGCCGGCAGGTAACCAAACAGGATCCCGATGAGTGACGAGCAGCCAAAGGCCATCAGGATGGAGAAGAGCGAGAACTGCATCTTGATGGAGTCCACCAGCAGTGAAAAGAGCGCGCCAATGCCTAGCGATAGGCCGACGCCGAAGATCCCCCCCAGCAGGCTCACCATCACGGCTTCAATCAGGAACTGCTGCAGAATATCTGACTGGCGGGCGCCCACGGCCATGCGAATGCCGATCTCGCGGGTGCGTTCGACCACCGACACCAGCATGATGTTCATCACGCCCACCCCGCCGACGATCAGCGAGATCACCGCGATGGCCGAGACCATCAAGGTCATGGTGGCGGTGGTTTTCTCCACCGATTTGATGATGCTGTCGCTACTGAAGGTGAAGAAATCCTTCACCCCGTGACGCTTGGTGATCAACTCGATCACCGCCTGCTCGGCCAGTGCCGGTTGTACCCCGTCTTTGACCCGGATGGTGATCTGGCTGAAGTGGTGCTGCGAGATGAGGCGACTCATCACCGCGCTGTAGGGCAGCCAGATATTGACTGACTGGCTGGTGGGGCCAAAGCCGGTCTCCTGCGAAACCACCCCGACAATCCGCACCGGCAAGGTGCCGACCAGTACTACCTTGCCTACAGGATCCTCCTTGCCAAGCAGACTGGTAATACTCTTTTTGTCCACCACGGCGACGGCGGCACGCTGCTGGATATCTTGCCACTCCAGTAAGCGACCACTGACCAGCGTCATCCCTTTCACCTTGAAATAATCGTTACCGACCCCGGTCACGTTGCCGCTGTTGGTCTTGTTGCGGTAGCGCAACTGGCCGGAGCTGCCGATCTCGGGGCTGGCGCCCGCAAGATAGGGTTGCCCCAACAGGGCATCGAGATCCCCCTTGTTGAGGGTCTGGATGCTGGCCATCTTCTCATCGCCCCATCCTTTACCCGGGAAGATTTCGATGGTGTTGGTGCCCATCGCATTGATCTGGTCGATCACCTTGGCGCGCGCCCCCTGACCAAGAGCGACCACGCTCACCACGGCGGCGATACCGATGATGATGCCGAGCATGGTGAGGAAGGTGCGCATCCGGTGGGCGAGCATGGCATGGATCGCCATCCGTCCCGCTTCCCGATAACGATCCCAGTCGTGGCCCTTGGCGCCTGTAGTGGGCTCTATTTTTTGAGGGGCTACAGCGGTGGCTGGAGCCAACACGGCCGTTTGGCAGGGGCCGCTATCTTGTTCAATCCGACCATCCTTGAGAGTGATGATCCGGTCGGCATGGCTGGCCACGTTCATATCGTGGGTGACCAGAATGATGGTATGGCCCTGAGCGTGCAGCTCCTTGAGGATCGCCATCACCTCCTTGCCGCTCTGGCTATCCAGTGCGCCGGTCGGTTCATCGGCGAGGATCACTTCGCCGCCATTGGCCAGCGCCCGGGCGATACTGACCCGCTGCTGCTGACCGCCGGAGAGTTGGCCCGGGGTATGGTGGCTGCGATCGGCCAGACCCAGTCTGCCCAGCAGCTGACGCGCACGTGCCTGGCGATCCGGGCGACTGGTGCCAGCATAGACGGCTGGGATCTCCACGTTGGCGGCGGCATCGAGGTGGGGCAGCAGGTGGTAGCGCTGAAAGATAAAGCCGAAGTGGTGGCAGCGCAGTCGGGCCAGCGCCAACGCATCCATGGTGGCGGTGTCCTGACCGCGAAACAGGTACTGGCCGCCGCTCGGGCTATCCAGACAACCCAGCAGGTTCATCAGGGTCGACTTACCGGAGCCGGACGCGCCGACAATGGCGATCATCTCTCCTGCCGTGATGGTGAGGTCAAGAGGGTGGAGCACGGTGACTTCGCTGTCGCCGCTCTGGTAGCGTCGCTCGACCCCTTTCAGCTGGATCAACGGCAGCTGGTTCAGGGGCTCACTCATAGCATCACCGCCATCTCATCATTGTCGGCGGGGGCTCCGTGATTGAGCTGCACCTCCTCCTTCTCACTCAGCCCGCTGATCACTTCAATGCGGATCTCGTCCTTCATACCGGTCTTGATATGACGGGTTTCGGTTGTCTCATCGTCATTGATCACGGTGACTTCATACTCGTTGTCCCCCAGCGACTTGCCGAGGGCGGTTTGCGGCACAGTGAGCACCTGCTTGCGCTCGCCGAGCACTATGGTCACCTGGGTGGTCATTGCCACCCGCAGGGTATGATCGGGATTGGGCACATCGAACAGGGCGTAGTAGTAAACGGCCGCATTGCTGGTGGTGGTACCTGTGGTGGCCTGATCGTTAATATTGGTAGGCGCTAACTCCACGGCGCGAAGGGTACCCTGATAGCGGGTATCCGGATCGCCGATCAGGGTGAAATAGACCGGCATGCCGGCTTTGACCTTGGTGACATCAGCTTCGGAGATCTGCGCCTTGACCGTCATGGTCTCGAGGTTGGCCAGCTTGAGCACGGTCGGCACCGTCTGGCTGGCAGCCAGGGTCTGGCCCTGACGGGTCACAATGCTGATGACGGTGCCATCCATCGGCGCCAGGATCTTGGTGTAGCCCAGCTCGGTCTTGGCCCGATCAACCTTGATCAGGGCATTGTCGATATTGGCCTGGCTGTTTTGCAGTTCGGCGCGGGTGACCGCCAGCAGTGCTTCGGCACTCTCCAGATCGGCCCGTGAGCTCGCCTCCTGCTTGAACATCTGCTGCTGGCGCCGCCAGGCGAGCTCGTTCTGTTTGAGTTGTGCCTGCTTGATCTTGAGCTGGGCGCGGTTGCTGGCAAGCTCCGCCTCGGCCGTCTTGAGGTTGTTCTGGGCAATCAGGGGATCGATCTCGGCCAGCAGGTCTCCCTGCTTGACCTGATCACCAGCCTCGACGGCCAGCTTGGTAACCTGACCGGAGACCTGGGCCCCCACATCCACCTGCTCCACGGCCTGCAGCACACCACTGGCCAGCACGGTCTGGGCAATATCCTCGCGGGTCACCTGAGCGGTTAGCATCGCCTTGGGTGGTTGACTGGGCCAGAGCAGCCAGCCGATGAGTACCACGGCGATCAGCATGGTGATGGCCAGGGTTCTCTGCTTGGGGGTTATGTTCATCGATCACCTGAATGGAAACGGAAAAGGTTGTGCGCGGCGATTATCCTGCAGCAAAGCCCTGATAAATAACAGCCGCAAATATGTAAGCAAAGTTATGGCGTTAACTGTCAATAAGCCGAGAAAGGAGTAAGCGATAGACCGCAGTCGTGAGCAAGATGGTCAACAAGAGGGTGGGGAGTGCGGCTGGCGGTGGCGATGAAAAAGCCCTGCGCAGAGGCAGGGCTTTGGAATAGGTGATGGCGAGGGAGGATCAGGCCTTGGCCAGCAGATCCATCACCCAGGGCAGACCCTGCTTCTTGCGGCTGACAAAGCCCGGGTGGTAGCTGGACTCTGCCGGTACTTTCGGGTGTGCAGTAAAGTAGATGCGGCTGGCTGCGGCCGTCAGGTCAGTCACCATCAGCACGAAGAAGTCGAGCCCTTCGCCTTCAACACGGTGTGCCATCTCTTGCAGCAGAGTGTCAATCTGGTCGGCAAGCTGTTGTTCGCTGCCCACTTCAATCTGGCTCATGATGAAGTTCAGACCTTCGGCCTGGAATGCTTTCTCATCCTGCTGCAGCAACTGCGCAGGAGTGAGGCCGCTCAGGTCGGTTTTTGCCATCAGCAGCTGTTGACCGAACTCGGCCAGCGATACTTCGGCCAGCGGTGCCAGACGCTCACAAGCGATCTTGTCCTGCTCGGTGGTGGTCGGCGAGGTGAGACAGAGGGTGTCGCTCATGATGGCACCCAGCATCAGGCGAGCCTGGCTGCGGGTCACGGTGCCTTGCTGGCTCAGCAGATCGAAGGCGATGGTGCAGGTGCAGCCGACGGCCCGGATCCAGGCATCCAGCGGAGACTGGGTGACCAGAGTGCCGAGACGGTGGTGATCCACCAGACCCAATACATTGGCTTGTGCCAGTGTGGCGGGGCCCTGTTCCAGATCACTGAAATCCACCAGCCAGACATTTTCACCGGTCAGATCTTTGGTCAGCAACTCGGGTTCGCTGACGCCAGCCTGCTCCAGAATAAAACGGGTTTCGGTGCGCAGGTCACCCAAACGCCATGGGGTGGCCTGACGGCCCTGGCCATTGAGCCAGTCGGTGATAACCAGCGCACTGCAGATACTGTCGCTATCAGGATTCTTGTGACCAAAAACGTGGATCATAGACAAAGCCTCACAATTGGATACCCATAAAGGGGGGCAACACTATGCGAAATCCGCCACATGAAGGCAACCGGATCCACGCCCATGTTGCTGCCAGCTTCGCCTAACTCGCCATTTTATTGATCTGGGTCGGTAATCCTGACGCGAGTTCGGTTCTCACAGTTGGCTATTGGCTATTGGCTATTGGCTATTGGCTATTGGCTATTGGCTATTGGCTATTGGCTATTGGCTATTGGCTATTACTGACTGCGCAGGCCATAGCTCTCGCCTGTGCCTGTGCCTGCGCAGTCAGCATGTTCTGTCAGCGCTATCAGTCGCCATCGCTGCAAATGGGCTTTATTGCCTGATTCAGCGACGCAGCAGCTCGCGAGCATTGGCCAGGGTGTTGTCGGTGATCTGGTCACCACCGAGCAGGCGCGCCAGCTCATTGAGACGGGCATTCTGGTCGAGCGAATCCATCCGGGTTTCGGTGGTTTTGCCATCGGTATGCTTGCTCACCACCATATGCTGGTGGCCGTTGCCTGCCACCTGAGGCAAGTGAGTGACCACCATCACCTGGGTTGACTCGCCGAGCTGGCGCAGCAGGCGACCCACCACGGCGGCAGTTGGGCCGCTGATCCCCACATCCACTTCATCGAAAATCAGGGTCGGAGTGGAGACCTTGCGGGCGCTGATCACCACGATGGCAAGGCTGATACGCGACAGTTCACCGCCGGAGGCCACCTTGCCAAGCGGCTGGATCGGTTGGCCCGGGTTGGTGGTGACCATAAATTCCACCCGATCTATACCCAGCGGAGAGAGGCTGCTCTGGGCATCGGGGCGCACCTCGATGGCAAAGCGGCCATCGGGCATCGCCAGTTCGTGCATGCTGCTGGTTACCTTGGCGCCCAGCTCCTGGGCGTAACGCTGACGGCTCTGACTCAGGGCTTCGGCGGCCTGGACAAAAGCCTGACGGGCCTCGGCCAGCTCATCTTCCATCCCCTCTAACCGCTCTTCATCGGAGTTGAGGCGAGCAAGATCAGAGGCCAGCTCCTGATGGTACTGAGCCAGATCCGCCGGTTTGACGTGGTGCTTGCGGGCCAGATTGATCGCCTTGGAGAGGCGAGCTTCCAGCTCGTTGAACCGCTCGGGATCCAGCTCCAGCCGATCGAGGTAGCTGCGCAGCTCGCTGTGGCTCTCCTGCACCCCGATCAGTGCTTCGTTAAGCATCTCCAGTACCGGGGTGAGGCGGCTGTCCATGCTGACCAGCCCCTCGGCACGATCGACGGCTGATTGCAGCAGCCCTGCGATAGTGGTCTCTTCGTTGTCATAGAGCAGGTCGAGGCAAGCCCCGCACTCCTGCATCAGCTCGGTGCCGTTGGCCAGACGCTGGTGCTCCTCTTCTATCTCTTCGAACTCCCCTGGTTGCAGGGCGAATTCGTCTAGCTCTTGCACCTGATACTCGATCAGCTGGCGGCGGGCTTCCCGCTGCTGCTGCTCGGCCTTGAGCCGGTTCAGCTCGTTTTGCAGTTGACGCCACTGCTGATAGTGCTGGCGCACCTCATCGAGCAGCAGATGGTGGCCGGCGTAGCCGTCGAGCAGGGCGAGCTGGTAGTCGGGTTTGAGCAGCATCTGGTGGGCATGCTGACCGTGTACGTTGACCAGCAGCTGACCCAGATTCTTGAGCTGGGTGAGGGGGACGGGCACGCCGTTGATATAGCTGCGTGAGCGGCCCTCGGCAGAGATGACTCGCCGCACGATACACTCACCTTCGTTTTCCAGTTCGTTGGTGGCGAGCCAGGCGCGGGCGGCCGGGTTGTTGTCCAGCAGGAAGCGGGCGCTGACCTCGCTTTTGTCGCTATCGGGTCGCACCATGCCGGCTTCGGCCCGCTCTCCAAGGCAGAGACCGAGAGCGTCGATGGCGATGGATTTACCGGCACCGGTCTCACCTGTGATGCAGGTCATGCCCGGTTGCAGATCGAGTTCGAGAAACTTGACGATGGCGAAGTTGTTGACGGTCAGCTGGGTCAGCATGGTCTCATCCTGTATAGGTCAACATTACTGTGTATGCATCCAGTATATACTGGTCTTATATACAGTAAAGAGGGCTCCGTCATTTTTAACAAAGGAAAGCCGCGCCAGTGCGGTATGGCTATGAAAATGCGGTACTGACTATTGGGACGCGGTACGGATATGAGAGTGCAGGGGACGTTGCCACGACAGAAAAGAGAAGGGCGCCAATTCAGGCGCCCTCTCTGGCAATGCCGTTGTCGGTCAGCGCCGATTAGAACAGCTTGCTGCCCCAGCCGAGCTTGTTGCGCAGCACGTGGAAGTAACTGTAGTCGAGCGGGTGAACCAGATGAAGCTGATGATGGCTCTTCTTGATGAGTATCTCGTCCCCCGGGTGGACCGCCAGCGTCACCTGGCCGTCACAGCTCACCTGCATGGCATCGTCCTGATTGTCCGGCGAGACCAGCAGCCGTACTTCGCTGTCGGCATCGAGCACTATGGGGCGACTGCTCAGGGTGTGCGGGAACATGGGTACCAGCGTGATGGCGTTGAGTTTGGGGGTGAGGATGGCGCCGCCCGCCGACAGGGAGTAGGCGGTCGAGCCCGTCGGGGTGGCCACTATGATGCCGTCCGAGCGCTGGCTATACATAAAGCTGCCATCGATATAGACCTCGAACTCGATCATGTGGGCGATCTTGCCCGGGTGCAGTACCGCCTCGTTGACCGCCAGATTGCTCGACTTGCGCTCGCCGTGGCGATAGACCGAGGCTTCCAGCAGGAAGCGGTGTTCGCTCTTGTAGTGACCGGAAAGCACCTGCTCCAGCGGCAGCAGATAATCCTGCGGCGAGAGATCGGTCAGAAAGCCGAGGTTGCCCCGGTTTACCCCGATCACCGCCACATCGAAGCGCGATAGTACCCGCGCCGCCCCCAGCATGTTGCCGTCGCCGCCCACCACGATGGCGAGATCGGCCTGCTGGCCCAGCTGCACCAGATCCATCACGTTTTCATCGAGGATGCTCAGGGTCTGGGCGACCCGGCTCTCCACCAGTACCCGAAAGCCGCGGGCGGTCAGGTATTGATGCAGGCCGGTCAGCGTCTGGTTGGCCCCCTCATGGTGGGGTTTGCCAATCAGGGCGATGGTTTTGAACGGAGAATCCATAGTCAGTCAGATCTGGGATGGGTATTGCGGGCCAGTATACAGTGCTTTGCTCCGCTTGTGACGCTCTCCCGTGTGAGGGTGCCGGCTATCCCCTTGAGGCTAATGGTTAAACGGTGAGCGGTAACCCGGATAAACCGATGGTTGCAGCTATTCAGCAACCCAGATTGCCCTTTACCCCTTGAAAGCCGGGGATGCATCCCCATAATAGCGCCAACATAGTCGGTCTGTTGTCGTCCGGTCGCTCAACCAGACGTCAGGGCCCTCATAAGTAACCCCGGAATTGGAGATGTCATGAACCACGAAGAGCAAAAGGTTGAAGCGATGGAGCAAGTGGAAGCCCAGCCAGTCGAGCCGACCGATGTAGACAGTGAAGTGACAGCCGAGCAGGCCCGTATTGCCGAACTGGAAGCGCAGCTGGAAACCGCCATCCAAAAAGCGGCGGAAGAGCGTGAACGCGCCCTGCGTACCGCCGCCGAGATGGAGAACCTGCGTCGTCGTACCGAGCTGGATGTGGAGAAGGCGCACAAATTCGCTCTGGAGAAGTTCGCCAATGAACTGCTGCCGGTGCTGGACAACCTTGAGCGTGCAATCGAACTGGCCGACAAGGAGAACGAAGCCCTCAAGCCGATGATCGAAGGTGTCGAGCTGACCCTGAAATCCATGCAGAGCGGCGTGGCCAAGTTTGGTCTGGTGGCGCTCGACCCGATCAACCAGCCGTTTGACCCCAACGCCCATCAGGCGATGAGCATGGTGCCGAGTGCCGATGTGGCGCCGAACACCGTGATCGCCGTAATGCAGAAGGGCTATGACCTCAACGGTCGGGTGATCCGTCCGGCCATGGTGATGATCGCCAAAGCGGTCGACTGATTGGCTGTGGGTGCCCGAGCCCGCCCTGTGGCGGGCTTTTTGTTTCGCAGTGCAGCACCTGTTCATCTTGCCCGGTTTTACGGCTCAACGTGACCGCGCAACCATGACAAAAGGTGTGGTTTTTTAGGGTTGGGGCTTGAAGCTGCGTCTGGCGACCCCATATAGGTAGCAAGGCCGCGGCGGCACAAAAAATTTGATGCCGGGAGCTTGAAAGCCAGATTGGCTGCCCCCACCTAGCCGTTAACGCATTAAGGCGAGTTCCTCGCCAGTTTATTCAAAGTATTTGGAGATTCGTCAAATGGGTAAAATCATCGGTATTGACCTGGGTACTACCAACTCCTGCGTCGCTATTCTGGATGGCGACACTGCTCGCGTGATCGAGAACGCAGAAGGCGATCGTACTACTCCGTCCATCATTGCCTATGCCGATGATGGCGAGATCCTGGTTGGTCAGCCGGCCAAGCGTCAGGCCATCACCAACCCGAAAAACACCCTGTTCGCCATCAAGCGTCTGATCGGCCGTCGTTTTGAAGATGACGAAGTGCAGCGTGACCTGAAAATCATGCCGTACGCCATTGCCAAGGCCGACAACGGTGACGCTTGGGTTGAGGTGAAGGGCAAGAAAATGGCACCGCCGCAGATCTCTGCCGAAGTGCTGAAAAAGATGAAAAAGACCGCCGAAGACTACCTGGGCGAGCCGGTAACCGAAGCAGTTATCACTGTTCCGGCATACTTCAACGACGCCCAGCGTCAGGCCACCAAGGATGCCGGTCGCATCGCCGGTCTGGATGTTAAGCGCATCATCAACGAACCGACTGCAGCTGCTTTCGCTTACGGCGTAAACAAGGTCAAGGGCGAGCGCAAGGTTGCCGTGTATGACCTGGGTGGCGGTACTTTCGATATCTCCATCATCGAGATCGACGAAGTCGAAGGCGAAACCACCTTCGAAGTACTGGCGACCAACGGTAACACCCACCTGGGTGGTGAAGACTTCGACAACCGCGTCATCAACTACCTGGTTGACGAGTTCAAGCGTGAGCAGGGCATCGACCTGCGCAACGACCAGCTGGCTCTGCAGCGTCTGAAAGATGCCGCCGAGAAAGCCAAAATCGAGCTCTCTTCTGCCCAGCAGACCGACGTCAACCTGCCGTACATCACTGCAGATGCCACCGGTCCGAAGCACATGAACATCAAGGTGACCCGCGCCAAGCTGGAATCCCTGGTAGAAGACATGGTGAAGGACTCTCTGGAGCCGGTTCGTGTTGCCCTGAAAGACTCCGGTCTGGCAGTTGGCGAGATCGACGACGTGATTCTGGTTGGTGGTCAGACCCGTATGCCGCTGGTTCAGAAGACCGTTGCCGAGTTCTTTGGCAAAGAGCCGCGTAAAGACGTCAACCCGGACGAAGCCGTGGCCATGGGTGCTGCCATCCAGGGCGCCGTACTGTCCGGTGACAAGACCGACGTACTGCTGCTGGACGTTACCCCGCTCTCCCTGGGTATCGAAACCATGGGTAGCGTGATGACTGCGCTGATCGAGAAGAACACCACCATCCCGACCAAGAAGTCCCAGGTGTTCTCCACTGCCGAAGACAACCAGTCTGCCGTGACCATTCACGTGCTGCAGGGTGAGCGCAAGCGCGCCAGCGACAACAAGTCTCTGGGCCAGTTCAACCTGGAAGGCATCCGTCCTGCACCGCGTGGTCTGCCGCAGATCGAAGTGACCTTCGACATCGATGCCAACGGTATCCTGCACGTCTCTGCGAAAGACAAAGAGACCAACAAAGAGCAGAAGATCACCATCCAGGCCTCCTCTGGTCTGTCTGATGACGAGATCGAGCGCATGGTACGCGAAGCCGAAGCCAACGCGGCCGAGGACAAGAAGTTTGAAGAGCTGGTACAGGCTCGCAACCAGGCTGATGGTCTGGTCCACTCCGTACGCAAGCAGATCACCGAAGCCGGTGAAGCCCTGCCTGCCGACGACAAGACCAAGATCGAAGCTGCTCTGAGCGAGCTGGAAGCGGCCATCAAGGGTGACGACAAGGCTGCCATCGAAGCCAAACAGCAGGCCCTGCTGGAAGCGTCCCAGAAGCTGATGGAAATTGCCCAGCAGCAGGCTCAGGCCCAGGGTGCAGCCGGTGCTGATGCCGGTCAGTCCTCTTCTTCTGCCAAGGCTGACGATGACGTAGTCGACGCCGAGTTCGAAGAAGTGAAAGACGACAAGAAGTAAGCCCTACCCAGATGGGCGAAGCAGGCTTCGCCCATCGGCTTGGTCAATGAATTCACGGGCGTTGGGTAACCAACGCCCGTCTGCGTAACCACAGGATGAGTATGTCGAAGCGCGATTTCTACGAAGTACTGGGTGTGGCGAAAGATGCCGACGATCGCGAGATCAAGAAGGCGTACAAGCGCCTGGCCATGAAGTATCACCCGGATCGTAACCAGGGTGATGCCGCATCCGAAGAGAAGTTCAAAGAGGTCAAGGAAGCCTACGAGGTCCTGACCGATGCCAACCTGCGTGCCCGTTACGACCAGTACGGCCATGCCGGTGTCGACCCGAGCCAGGGTGGCGGTGGCCACGGTGGCTTTGGCGGCGGTGCCGACTTCGCCGACATGTTTGGTGACGTATTCGGTGACATCTTCGGCGGTGGCCGTGGTGGTGCCCGTCGTGGCCCGGCCCGTGGCTCCGACCTGCGTTACACCATGGAGCTGACGCTGGAAGAGGC
Organism: Aeromonas sp. 600886; assembly: GCF_049174935.1. Classification (NCBI taxonomy): domain Bacteria; kingdom Pseudomonadati; phylum Pseudomonadota; class Gammaproteobacteria; order Aeromonadales; family Aeromonadaceae; genus Aeromonas; species Aeromonas sp. 600886. Next base: position 135,893 of record NZ_JAAKUB010000007.1, read on the forward strand.
GGTACGCGGGGTCTCCAAGGAGATCAAGGTGCCGACTCTGGTCCACTGCGAAGTCTGTAACGGCTCCGGTGCCCACACCGGCAGCAGTGCCCAGACCTGCCCGACCTGCCACGGCTCCGGCCAGGTGCAGATGCGTCAGGGCTTCTTCGCGGTGCAGCAGGCGTGTCCGCACTGTCACGGTCGCGGCAAGATCATCAAGGATCCGTGCCGCAAGTGCCACGGTGAAGGTCGCTACCAGCGCACCAAGACCCTGTCGGTGAAAATTCCGGCGGGTGTCGATACCGGCGACCGCATCCGTCTCTCCGGTGAAGGGGAAGCGGGGGAAGCGGGAGCTCCGGCAGGGGATCTCTACGTACAGGTGCACGTCAAAGAGCACGAGATCTTCGTGCGTGACGGCAACAACCTCTACTGCGAAGTGCCCATCAGCTTCACCGCAGCTGCCCTGGGTGGCGAGATTGAAGTGCCGACCCTGGATGGCCGCGTCAAGCTCAAGGTCACTCCGGAGACCCAGACTGGCAAGATGTTCCGCATGCGTGGCAAGGGCGTGAAGTCAGTACGCTCCGGTCAGGTAGGGGATCTGATGTGCAAGGTGGTGATCGAGACTCCGGTCAACCTCACCGAGCAGCAGAAAGAGCTGCTGCGCCAGCTGGACGAATCCTTCAGCGGTGCCGCTGCCAAGACCCACAAGCCGAAATCGGAAGGCTTCTTCGAAGGGGTGAAACGCTTCTTCGACGATCTGACCAAGTGATGGCATAGACCCGTGTCGATATAAAGAGAGAGGGAGGCGTGATGCCTCCCTCTCTTTTATCTTGAACTATCGGAGATGGCGGTGGTTTGGCTGCCCCCATCTGCTGTGCGCTGTCAGGCAGCAGCCAGTGACCCACCGAGGAAGGCATAGGCGAAACCAAAATAGATCAGCACGCCCAACAGATCCATGATCGAGGTGAGCATGGGGGAGCTGAGGGTTGCCGGATCAGTCCCCATCTTCCGTGCGGCAAACGGCAGGACCAGACCAAGCAGGCTGCCAACCACAGTCACCGTCATGGCAGAGAGGCTGACAATCATGACGATGTCCCAGCCGATGCTCTTGCTCCAGAATGCCATCACCCCTTCCAGCAGGGCGACACCCAGCCCCAGAGCCATTGCGACGGGCAGATCGCGCCGCAGCACGAAAAAGAAGTCACGCATGCTCAGCTTGATCTGACCCATGCCCATTGCCCGGATCACCAAGGTGGCCGACTGGCTGCCCGAGTTGCCCCCCATGTCGATAATAGGGGCAATAAAGGCTGCGAGGATCAGTACTTCGCTGATGAGTTCTTCCTGAGCGGCGACCAGATTGCTGGTCAGTATGCCGAATACGGTCAAGACCGCCAGCCAGAAGAATCGGGCGCTGAACATGTTAAAGGTGCTGGATGCGCGAAGATCAAGTTCGGGACCTCCCAGCGCAGCCGTACCACCGAAGCGGGCAATCCGGTTGGCATCTTCCTCTTCGGCAACATCCATTGCATCATCCACGGTCACCATGCCGAGCAACTGCTGATCCTGATTCAATACGGGGAGGGCCAGCAGGTTGTAACGGGCGATCATCTCCGCGGCTTCGCCTTTGGGGGCATCGGCCTGAATACTCACCAGCTCGCGCTGCATAATGGCCGAGATGGGGGTTTTGCTGTCGGCGAGAAACAGTTCGCGCAGGGAGACAACCCCGATGAGGCGGCGCATTTCATCCACGACATACAGGGTATAGATGCTCTCCCTGTCGGCAGCAGTGCTGCGCAGCCGTTGCAGCCCCTCTCCCACAGTGATGTCAGCCGTCAGGCTGGCACAATCCGAGCTCATGATGGAGCCGACGAGGTTTTCCGGGTAAGAGGCCAACCGTTGCGTATCCTCACGTTCTTCATCTGTCATCGCATCGAGCAGGGTCTGGCGCAAGGCTGCGGGCAGACGATTGTAGAGATCGGCTCTGTCATCGGGGGATAGGCGGGTACACAACTCCTCCAATTGGGGCTTGGCCATGGAACGTACCAGGCTGGCCTGAATATCGCTGGGCAGATGGCGGAAGATGCGTGCGGCACGCAATGCAGGAACCAGATTGAGAAAGGTATGAATATGTTTATCTGTCAGGCGGTTTATCGCTTGTGCCAGATCGACCTCATGAATATTCAGGCTGAGACTCTGGATCCCCATACGATCCTTGTTTTGCAGCAGTACATACAGTTGTTGGTGAATATCTTGGTATTGCATTTATATATCCTTTAATACATCAGCCTGGAAAATAGAAAATAGAATTCCGACTGACATCACATCAGCAAAAATAGATAAGGAAATAACGCCCGAAAATTAATCCGGACTAGTCGCCGATACCGGCTCCAGGGTCAGGGTCCATGACACACCTCCTGATTGATGTAAAGAATCGTCATATGCTTACCCGTCAATAGCCACGCATGGGGAATGAACAGGTGTTGCACTCGGCACAAGTAAATGAAGGTGGAGCGGATCGCGGGACGGTCGTCGCCCGGCTAGCGGCTGTTGCCATCTCCCATGCCACCTTGTCAAAAGCCTTGTGGCTACTGACCTGCAGCGATAGAGGTTCGCCATCGTTGACGCACGCCAGAGGCGGAAAAACATGGCGTGATGAGGTAACAGTGGTAATGACATGGTGACCCTGATATCAGGAGAAGACCCATGCAGGCATTATTTACGCATCCAGTCTGTAGCATTGGATGGCGTCAGTAACAGACATCGAGTGAATACAGGGAAGGAATTGCACTCAGGTGCAAATAAACCGCTCTCCGCATAGTGCGAGATAGCGGCAGAACAATCTGCGGGGATCTCGCGACTCAGGTATTGGCTGACGAGCTCAACAACCTACTGTCATCTGATGAATTGCCCACTGATGGTCTCCGTTATTAATCAATGCTGCGATGCTACTGGAATGGTTCTTATTGGTAAATAATTAATCCACCGCCAGAAACATTTAGAAACATCTTTATTGATATTTTGGTAATTGAACGACAGGAATGTCGCGTATTCAGCCATATCGCATGCGTGATCGGTATTATTTATGCTGCTTTGTAGCCGAACCTGATGGTGTAATGCGTGTAACAATCTCCACCAACAGAATGACGCATAGGGTATGCCGATACTTGGCAGACCCATCGCCAGCACCCTGATCCGGTTGGTGGTGAGGTGACCCCCTTCCTATTCACATTGTCAGGGTCGCTGCTCGCAGAATCGGGATCCGCCTTATTGAGTGGATCCTGATGAGGGATCCTCCTCACAACTCCCGCCAATTCCTGCTGTACAAATGTTATCCCGCTCACACTGTTGCTGAAACGGTTTAGTTGTCATATTGAGTTAGCTAAATTGGTTTAGCTATGCTCTGGCTGTCGATAACAACAGCGCCCGTCCGGGCCACAGATGACAGGTGAGGAAGATGATGATGTTCAAGAGCAAGTTGGCGCTGGCGGTAGCGCTGGGATTGGGGATGAGCAGCCCGCTGTGGGCGGCGCAGGCGAGTATTGCAGGTGAGAGTGTCGAGGCCAGATTGGCGGCGCTGGAGGCGCGGGTACAGGCAGCCGAAGCGAGAGCCGAGGCGGCAGAGAGCCGTGCCAGTCAGGCGGAAGTGAAGGCGAGCGCGGCGAGCGAGCAGGCTCAGGTGGCCGACAACCGCAGCCAGCAGGTGGATGAGAAGACCGCTGGTGCCCAGGGCTTCGAGTTTCACGGCTACGCCCGCTCGGGCCTGTTGGTCAACGGCAATGGCAACGGCGGGCGCGGCGGCCCCTACATCACGCCAGCCGGTTCGGTGGGCGGGGCCGTAGGTCGCCTTGGCAATGAGGATGACACCTATATGGAGGCCAACCTGCTGAAAACCCAGACCTTCGAGGATGGCAGCTGGGCCCGCTACAAGCTGATGCTGGCTGACGGGGTAGAGACCAGCAACGACTGGACTGCCAGCGATTCGAGCCTCAATACCCGTCAGGTGTTTGCCGAGATAGGCAATCTGGCGAGCTTCAACGGCCCCTTCAAGAATGCAGTATTGTGGGCGGGCAAGCGCTTTGATCGGGACAACTTTGACATCCACTGGCTCGATTCCGACGTGGTGTTCCTGGCCGGTACCGGCGGTGGCGTTTACGACGTGCAGCTGGCCGACAGCTGGAAGGTCAACTTCTCCCTCTATGGTCGCGATTACGGCGACATCAGCGCCAGCGGTCTTTCCGATATCGAGAGCTACATCCTCACCATGAACAACCGCGTCGGCAACTGGCAGTGGATGGTGAACGGCCTCTCGGCCAAGGACAATGACGCCCGCATCAATGACAAGGGGGCGGGCAGCGAGGCGGCGGACAAGGGGGCACACACCCTGCTGGCCTACCACGGCGAGAGCTTCTTTGGCCTCAACCCAGGGTTTGCCAAGGCAGCGGTGCTGTACGGTCATGGGCTGGGGGCCGAGGTCAAGGGGCTGGGCTCTGACAGCGAGCTGCTGCCGGACGCCGATGCAGTGCGGGTCGCCGTGTTTGGCGCTACCGATCTCAACTCGCGCTGGCGTTTTGCCCCGGCCCTGCTGGCCGAGCAGAGTCAGGATCGCTACGTGAAAGGGGACGAGTACCGCTGGCTCACCGTCAATACCCGGGTAGCGCAGGTGCTGAGCCAGAACGTCGAGCTGGTCTACGAGGCAGCCTGGCAGTACATGGATCTCGATCCCAAGGGTTACAAGGGCCGCCAGGCGGTGAACGGCAACTTCACCAAGCTCACCTTCGCCCCCACCTTCAAGGCGCAGACCGCCGGTTTCTTCGAACGTCCCGAACTGAGGGTGTTCGCCAGCTGGATGGACTGGTCCTCCGAGCTCGACAACTACGCTAGCGACGATGCCATGGGCCAGAGCAACTTCACCGCCGGTGGCGAGTGGAACTTTGGCGTACAGATGGAAACCTGGTTCTAGTTCGTTATCCCGATCACAAAAATGGCAGTCGGTGCCGAGATCTGTTGGTTGGCTAAAACGGTTTAGCTGATAATGCCAGCCAACAGAACAGAGTTCGGGTTTGACCGAGGATCCGATGCAGCAGTGGAGTAGCAAGGTGACGAATCGAGTGTGGGTAATGGGGGATGCGGTGGTGGACTTGATCCCGGAAGGGGCGTTGCACTACCTCAAGTGTCCGGGTGGCGCGCCCGCCAATGTGGCGGTTGGTGTGGTACGGCTGGGTGGCGATGCGGCCTTTATCGGCCGGGTCGGTGCCGATCCGTTCGGCCGCTTTATGGCCGACACCCTGAGCGGGGAGGGGGTGGATGTGGCCGCGCTGCGGCTCGATCCAGACCATCGCACCTCTACCGTGCTGGTGGCACTGGATGATGAGGGGGAGCGCAGCTTCACCTTTATGGTGCGCCCCAGCGCCGACCAGTTCCTCACCCCGGATGAGTTGCCCCGTTTCGATGCCGGTCAGTGGTTGCTGACCTGCTCCATCGCGCTCGCCAACGAGCCGGTACGCACCAGCTGCCTGCAGGCCATGGCGGCCATCAAGGCGGCAGGCGGGCGGGTCTGCTTCGACCCCAACCTGCGCCCCGAGGTGTGGGGCAACCCCGCCGAGATGCTGCCGCTGGTGCGTCAGGCAATTGCACAGGCGGATGTGGTCAAGCTCTCCATCGAGGAGCTGCAACTGCTGAGCGGCGAGGATGATCTGGCTGCCGGGCTTGCAACTCTCTCTGGCCCGGCGCTGGTGCTGGTGACCCGGGGAGCGGCCGGTGTGGTGGCCCGCCTTGATGGCGAGTTGCTGGAGTGGGTGGGGCAGAAAGTGACGCCCATCGACACCACGGGGGCGGGGGATGCCTTTGTCGCCGGTCTGCTGGCGGCGCTGGCCGGGCGCTCGTCGCTGCCGACGCAGGCCGAGCTGCCCGCCATTCTGGCTCAGGCTCACGGCTGCGGGGCGCTCGCCACCACCGCCAAGGGGGCCATGACGGCGCTGCCGACACGCTCCGAACTGGATGCCTTTTTGCGATCAGACGCAAGCGGCTGTTGAGCTGAGGCTAGAAGCCCGGCTCGACAGCCCCTACTCTCATGTGACAAGGGCCCGCCAGCGTGGCGGGTCATAAGAGGAAGAATATGAATATCAGTGCGATAGCCAAGGATCTGGTGCCCCTGCTCGGGGGCAAGGAGAATATCGTCAGTGCTGCCCACTGCGCCACCCGGCTGCGGTTGGTGCTGGCCGATGACAGCAAGGTAAACAAGGCCGCCATCGACAAGCTGGAGGGGGTCAAAGGGTGCTTTAGCAACGCGGGCCAAATCCAGGTGATCTTCGGCACCGGCTTGGTCAACAAGGTCTATGCGGAGTTTGTGGCGCTGACCGGCGCCGGGACGGCCAGCAAGGCGGAGCTGACCGACATGGCGGCGGCCAAGCTCAACGTGGCCCAGCGGTTGGCGCGAACTCTCTCCAACATCTTCGTGCCGATCATTCCGGCCATCGTCGCCTCAGGTCTGCTGATGGGGCTGCTCGGCATGGTGCGCACCTACGGTTGGGTCAATGCCGACAGCGCCCTGTTTGTGATGCTCGACATGTTCAGCTCGGCGGCCTTTATCATACTGCCGATCCTCATCGGCTTTACTGCGGCGCGGGAGTTTGGCGGCAATCCGTACCTCGGGGCGACCCTTGGCGGCATCCTCACCCACCCGGCGCTGACCAACGCCTGGGGCGTGGCCGGTGGCTTCAAGACCATGGATTTCTTCGGGCTGGATGTGGCCATGATCGGCTATCAGGGCACCGTCTTCCCGGTGCTCTTGGCGGTCTGGTTTATGTCCCATCTGGAGAAACAGCTGCGCAAGCGCATCCCGGATGCGCTGGATCTGATCCTCACGCCGTTCCTGACCGTCATCATCACCGGTTTCGTGGCGCTGCTTTTTATCGGCCCGGCGGGTCGGGTATTGGGGGATGGCATCTCGTTCGGTCTGAGTGCCCTCTATGAGCAGGCGGGCTGGCTGGCGGGGCTGGTGTTTGGCGGCACTTACTCGCTTATCGTCATCACCGGCATCCACCACAGCTTCCATGCCATCGAGGCGGGGTTGTTGGCCAATCCGCAAATTGGCGTCAACTTCCTGCTGCCCATCTGGGCCATGGCCAACGTGGCACAGGGTGGGGCTTGCCTCGCGGTCTACTTCAAGACTCGTGATGTGAAGATCAAGGCCATTACCGTGCCGGCTGCCATGTCCTGCCTGCTGGGCATCACCGAGGCTGCCATCTTCGGGGTGAACCTGCGCTATATCAAACCTTTCCTTGCCGGTCTGTTTGGCGGGGCCTGCGGCGGCGCCTACGTGGTGGCGGCCAAGGTGGGGATGACGGCGGTAGGGCTGACCGGTATTCCCGGCATGGCCATCGTCCAGCCCATGAGCCTTATTCATTACATCATCGGGCTGGTGATCGCCTTTGGTGCCGCCTTCGCAGCCTCCTACCTGCTCAAGTACAAGGTGGAGTGATGAAGGAAAGCGATCTTCTCAACCAGATTGTCCGGTCGCTGCTGGCCGGACAGCTCAAAGCGGCGGCCGATCCCCATCGGCCCCGCTGGCATCTGGCAGCCCCGGTGGGGCTGCTCAACGACCCCAACGGTTTTATCGAGCACGACGGGCGCTACCACCTCTTCTACCAGTGGAACCCGCTTGGCTGCGAGCACCGCAACAAGGGCTGGGGCCATGTCACCTCTACCAATCTGCTGCACTGGCAGCACGAGCCGGTGGCGCTGTTGCCCACCGAAGCCTATGAGAGCCACGGCTGCTATTCGGGCTCTGCGGTGAGCGACGAGCAGGGGCATCTGACCCTTATCTACACCGGCAATGTCAAATACCCGGATGGCAGCCGCACCGCCTATCAGTGTCTGGCCCGCGCCGACTGTGAGGGTAGTTTTGCCAAGCTGGGGCCTGTGCTGGAGCTGCCCGCAGGCTACAGCGGCCATGTGCGCGATCCCAAGGTGTGGCACGACGGCCAGCAGTGGCTGATGGTACTGGGAGCGCGCACCCTGGATGACAATGGGGAAGTGCTGCTCTATCGCGGCGACACACTGCAAAGCTGGCAGCGGGTGGGCCCCATCGCCGGTAGCGGGCGAGGGGGGCTGGGTGAGTTTGGCTATATGTGGGAGTGCCCGGATCTCTTCCCGCTGGGGGAGCGCCATGTGCTGATCAGCTGCCCGCAGGGGATTGCTCCGGCAGGCGAGGATTATCGCAACCTCTACCAGTGCGGCTGGCTGGCGGGCAACTTCGACGGCGAGCGCTTTGAGCACGGGGCTTTCCACGAGCTGGACAGGGGCTTCGAGTTCTATGCCCCCCAGACCACTCAGGACAGTCAGGGTCGCCGCCTTTTGTTCGGCTGGCTGGGGTTGCCGGAGGAGAACGAGATGAGCCAGCCCACGGTCGCTCATGGCTGGATCCACCAGATGAGCTGCCCGCGGGAGCTGTTCTGGCAGGATGAGTGGCTCTGCCAGCGGCCGGTGACGGAGCTGGCGGCATTGAAGGGAGAGTTGACCCGTTTCGAGGGGACGCTTGGCGAGTTTCCGGGGCTGGCCATCGACTCGGCCTGGCTCGATATGGAGCTCTGCGGTGAGGGGAGTCTCTGGTTTGGTGCCGTGGCTGAGCTGGTGTGGCAGCAGGGGCGCATCACCTTGCGGCGCCAGAACTGGCAGAGCAGAGCGTGGGAGACCCGCAGCAGCCCATGGGCTGGCGGGCGGATCACTGTGCTGTGCGATCGCTCCAGTCTGGAGTGCTTCATCGATGAGGGTCGTCACAGCCTGTCGGCGCGCTACTTCCCCGGGGAAAAGCCGCAACTTTCATCAGGTAACGGCGATGATGGCTGCAAAATTTGCCTCAATCACTGGCCGCTGTCGGCATGCCTAGTACAATAGCCCGGTTCTAGTCAGCCGGGAGGCCAGGTGGAGAAAAAGAAACGGATCACGATTGCCCAGATCGCCGAACTGGCGGGGGTGTCCAAGGCGACCGCCAGTCTGGTGCTCAACGGGAAGAGTGCGGAGTACCGGATTGCCGACGATACCCGCAAGCGTATTCAGGCGGTGGCGGAGGAGTGTCACTACCTGCCGAGCTTTCATGCCCGCTCCCTGCGCGAGACCCGCAGCTACACCTGGGGGCTGGTGATCCCCGATCTCACCAACTTCGGTTTTGCCCGCATCGCCCGCGCCCTCGAGGCCCACTGCCGGGAGGCGGGCATTCAGCTGCTGATCGCCTGCTCCGAGGATGATCCCGCCCTTGAGCAGCGGGTGGTGGACAACCTCATCAGCCGCCAGGTGGATGGGCTGATTGTCGCCTCCAGCGGCCACAGCGATGACATCTATGCCCGCATCCACGACCGCCTGCCGGTGGTGCAGCTCGACCGCCATATTGGCGAGTCGCGCCTGCCCATGGTGATCTCCGATGCCTGCAAGGCGACAGCCGAGCTGGTGCGGGACATGGCCAGCGAGTGCGGAGAGGAGATCTACTACTTCGGCGGTTTGCTGGATCTCTCCCCCAGCCGTCACCGGCTGGCGGGCTATGAGCTGGGGCTCCATCGCGCCGGTTTTGAAGCCGATGCTGCCCGGGTGCGCCATCGCGACTACCAGCCGAGCTCCGGTTATCAGCTGATGGCTGAGCTGGTGGCCGAGCTGGGAGCCCCTCCCAGGGGGCTCTTTACCGCCTCCTTTACCCTGCTGGAAGGGGTACTGCGCTACCTCAACGAGGCGGGGTTGATGGAGACAGGGATGCGGCTGTGCACCTTCGACGATCACGACCTGCTCGACTGCATTCCCATGCGAATCGACTCGGTGGCGCAGGATTGTCCGGCGCTGGCCCTCGCCGCTTTCGAGCTGATGCAGCAACTGATTGCGGGCAATCCCCCGGCGCAGACTGCCCAGGTGATCACCCCCAGGGTGCGCTGGCGCAGCCGCCGCTAGCCACTCTTCGCCCATCCCATATGAGAAAGCCCCGCCATTGCTGGCGGGGCTTTTTGCCGTTGGTGGATGGAGCCATGACTCTGATCGACAACTCAATCCGTGGTGCTGGCGCGCCAGAATATCTGCTTGATATGGGGATGAATGCCGAGTTTCACCATCAGGGCGTCGAGCTCGTCACCATCGATGGAGGTAGCCAGCAGCACCGCCGAGATCTCCAGATCCCTCTCGCCAAACGGCTCGATGTCGAGCTCGCTCATGGGATAGTTGGCCTGCTCCAGCATCTCCTCGAGCCAGTGCAGCACCTCCTTCTGATGCTCGCGCGGGGTCAGGGCTGTCACCTTGTAGGTAACTTCTGTGTCCAGATTGTCTACCGGGCGACGGTTGATCTGGTTGACCAGCGGTCTCAGCAGGGTGTTGGCGGCCAGCACGAACAGGGCGCCCAGAATGGCCTCCATGGCGAGCCCGGCGCCACAGGCGGCGCCGACAGCAGCGACACCCCACAGGGTGGCGGCGGTGTTGATGCCACGGATATTGCCCGACTCGCGCATGATGACGCCGGCGCCGAGAAAGCCGATGCCGGAGACAATATAGGCCACCACATGGACCACGTTGTAGTTGCCGCCGTGCAGGTCATAGATTCGCTGGGCCAGGCTGACGAACAGGGCGGCTCCCACGGCGACCAGCACGTTGGTGCGCAGGCCCGCGGTACGTTGGCGGTACTGGCGCTCCAGCCCGACCAGACTGCCGAGCACAAAGGCGAGCAGCAGGCTAGCCAGAGTGTCGAGCAGTGAGAGCATGTCTAGTTGTTGCCACATCTTCATGGCGTACTCCTTCTTATGAAAGCTGGCTTGGCACAATCCATGATGAAACGCCGGGTGGCGGATGGATCAGAGGGGGATTGAGCGGATGGCCAGCAGAAAAACGCAGCGTCCCGGGTTTAGCTTCCGGGGCGCGAGCATCATCAGATGCCCTGACGCTCGGAGAGGACGCAACAAGTGGGGCCAGCGTGGCTGGCCCCTTGAACGGTCGTTAGTGCAGCAGGATGCGCGTCAGTTGAGTTCGGGAGTCGTGTCGATGCGCGGACGCAGCTCCCAGCGCACCGGATGCGCTACTCCGACCTGATGAACAAACTGCACCAGATAGCGGCGCTGGGGTGGAGTGCAGTGCACATTGAGCACCAGCTCTCGCCCGCCGCTGCGACCCGGTTTCATCGATTGCATCGGTTGCAGTCCGGCCGGTTGCAGGGTGTGGCTCACCATATCCAGCACTTGCTCCATATCGGCGCGATCCTCGCAGCGGATCTGCAGCCTATAGTGGTGCTGGCGCGGTTTGCCGCCCAGCCAGCGTGGCAATATGCCGCGCCCCAGCTTGCTCAGCAGGGGGTGAGCCCAGGTTGCAACAGAACCTGTTGCGACCACGCGATCCGCAGCCGGTTTGATTGAGATAAAACGCATAGCAGCCTCCTTGTGGGAAGCAGAAACTATGCAGGCAAGGTGTCATGGCAAAGCCAGATCACCTGACGTCAAGTGTGAAAAAAGAGAAGAGGGGAGTGGATTTCCGCTTCTCGCAGGGTTGCGAGCATGCGGCAGAGAAAGACCTGCGGCTAGCTCGCGACCTTGGTACCGACGATGAGGGTCGGTCTACAACTGTCACTTGATGAGTTGCCCACTGATGGTCTCCGCTGTGTTAAGAACGGCAAAATGGTACTCATCCAGAGCGGTGAGGTAAAGCCTTATCGACCTTCCAGCAACATTTAGATACAAGTTTGTCAATAATGGGGCCGACTGGCTACCTCCATAAGCATCAGGGAGCGACGATAGCCATCGCCGCGCGATGACGCCCCGCTAGCAGGACCGCCCCTGTCTTACGCGACCTGTTACTTCAGCCCCAGGCGCTTGAGGAGCATGGCGGCCGGGCAGAAACCGGTGAATGCGCTCTGGATCAGGTTGACCCCGACAAAGGCACTCAACCAGACAAAGCCCGGATGAACCCAGGTGGTAAGGATAAGCGAGAGCAGCAACATGCAACCCGCGACGACTCTGACTCCGTTATCTACTGTCATGGTCTTTCTCCTTATCTACTTTAGATGTTGCTAATTTAGTGTTGTTTTATACAATAGAACAAATATCAGCAATTGCTAATTTACTCTTATGAGCCAATTCGACGAGATGAACAGACATGCGACAGCCGCCGCCTCCCTGCTCAAGGCGTTGGCTCATCCCGAACGCCTGATGGTGCTCTGCCAGCTGGTGGAGGGGGAGAAGGGGGTCGGGGAGCTGCTGGCCCATAGCCAACTCGGGCAGTCGGCCTTTTCCCAGCAACTTTCGGTATTGAAGCGCTACGGCTTGATTCGTTCGCGCAAGGTCTCCCAGCAGATCTACTACTCGCTGGTGAGCGAGGCGGCGGCCGATGTGCTGGGAGCGCTGCAAACCCATTTTTGTCACTCAGAAAATAAGGAATCTTGATGATGGAAAGCCAATGGCTGCTCTCTTTGGGCGGCGGCATGCTGGCGGGGCTGTCGGCCCTGATCCTGATGTTGTTCAACGGCCGGGTGGCCGGGATCAGCGGCATTTTGGCCGGTGCGCTGCAACACCGTGCACCGTGGCGGGTGCTGTTTCTGCTGGGGCTGGGGGCGGGCGCCTGGTTGGCGCTGACTCTGGGTTGGGCCACCATGCCCGCATTCACCACCTTGCCCGGTTGGCCGGTGGTGCTGCTGGCCGGTCTGCTGGTCGGCATCGGTACCCGTCTTGGCAATGGCTGCACCAGCGGTCACGGCATCTGTGGTATGGGGCGGCTCTCCCTGCGCTCCATCGTCGCCACCCTGACCTTTATGGCAGCTGGCTTTATCACCGTCTTCGTCACTCATCATCTGCTGTAAGGGGCTGATCGCCATGAAGTTGCTGACAAGTTTGTTTGCGGGTGTGTTGTTCGGACTGGGGATGGCCATCTCCGGCATGATGGATCCCGCCCGGGTCACCGGTTTTCTCGATCTGGCCGGGGCCTGGGATCCCAGCCTCGCCTTTGTGATGGGAGGGGCCCTTCTGGTCTTTATGCCGGGTTATTTTCTGCTGGTGAAACCCCGTCGCCAGAGTGTGCTGGGGGAGCCCATCGTCGCCGTACCGGCTCCCAGGCTGGAGCGCCGGCTGATCGGCGGTGCTGCACTGTTTGGCATCGGCTGGGGATTGGTCGGTATCTGCCCGGGGCCTGCTCTGAGTCTCATTTCCAGCGGGCAGCCCATGATAATGTTGTTTATAGCGGCCATGGTGGCCGGGATATTGCTGTTTGACAGAGGGCTGGCCAGGGTGCTGACCAAGGCGCCAGTTCCGGGAGTGGATAAGGTACGCCAGTCCCATACCGCCTGATCCCGTGAAGTGACAGATTACGCCAGGGAAGGAGAGTAATGATGGAAAAGATCCGGTTGCTGGGGATCACCTTGTTGGTGATGACATCGCAGGCCATGACATCCCCCCGGGCCTTTGCCGCGGACGGGGAGCCAGAGCCCTTGTTGACAGTGGCGCCACAGCCGGTGACCGACTGGCTGACGCTGGATGGCACCGTCAGTGCCATCAATCAGGGGACGGTGGCGGCCCAGACCAGCGGCCGGGTCTCCCGTATGCTGGTGGATGTGAACGATCAGGTGCAGGCGGGGCAGCCGCTGCTGGAGATCAGCGGCAAGGAGCAGTTTGCCGCCGTCACGGGGGCCGAGGCGCGGCTGGCGCGGGCGCAGGCCCAGCAAGTGGAAGCCGAGCGCCAGCTCGCCCGCTTTCAGGCGTTGATTACCAAGGGGGTGATCACCCGCGCCCAGCTCGATAATGCCCAGGCGACTGATCGCGCCGCCCGCGCCGAGGTGAACGCTGCCGATGCGGCCCTCACTCAGGCCCGCGAGGCCTACGGTTATACCCGCATTCTGGCCCCTTACGCCGGAGTGGTGACCAAACGGCTGGTAGAGCTGGGAGAGACTGTCGCCCCCGGTACCCCGCTGCTCTCCGGCTTCTCCCTCGACACCTTGCGGGTGGAGGTGGAGTTGCCCCAATCCGCCCTGACGCTGGCTCGTGAGCCTGCGGATGTGCAGGTGCTGCTGCCGGATGGCAAGTCTGTTACCCCGGTCAAACTGACCCGCTTCAACTATGCCGACAGCCAGAGCCACGCCTTCAGGTTGCGCCTCGACTTGCCGCCGCAAACTGCCGGGGTATTGCCCGGCATGTGGCTCAAGGTGCAGCTCAAACAGGGTGAACGTCAGGTGTTGCAAGTGCCGGATCGCGCCCTGCTGCGGCAAGGGGAGTTCAACGGCGTCTATCTGCAGCAGCCCGCGGGCTGGGCCCTGACGCCGGTGCGGGTCGGCCATTGCTTTGAAGGGCAGTGCGAGATCCTGGCCGGGCTGCAAGCCGGTGACAAGCTGGCCCCCGATGCCTGGGCGCAGCAGCAGGAGGTGGCCCATGAGTAGCGAGCTGAACGGCAACAAGGAGAGGCTGGGGCCTGCCGGTCGGCTGGCTGCGCTGTTCCAAGGCTCGGCCATCACGCCGCTGCTGGCGCTGGTGGGGCTGTTGCTCGGCCTGTTTGCGGTGCTGGTGACTCCCAAGGAGGAGGAGCCGCAGATCGATGTCACCTTCGCCGATGTCTATATTCCCTTCCCGGGAGCCACTCCGGCTGAAGTGGCCTCTCTCGTCACCACCCCTGCCGAGCAGGTGGTCTCCCAGATAAAGGGCATTGATACCCTCTACTCTTTTTCCCAACCCGATGGCGCCCTGCTGGTGGTGGTGTTCAAGGTGGGGGTGAGCCGCGAGCAGGCCATCGTCGATCTCAACAACCAGCTCGACTCCAACCGCGACTGGTTGCCACAGGGGATCGGAGTCGGTCAGCCGCTGGTGAAACCCCGGGGGATCGATGATGTCCCTATCGTCAGTTTGACCTTATGGAGCAAAGAGGGGAGCAAGCAACTGGGGGCTCCCGAGTTGACCCGGGTCGCCCATGAGTTGGAGACCGAACTCAAGCGCATTCCCGGTACCCGCGATATTTACACGCTGGGCAGCCAGAGTGCCGTGTTGCGGGTGATGCCGGATCCGGCGGCCCTCAGCGCCCACGGCATCAGCTGGGGCGAGCTGAGCCAGCGACTGGCGGCCGCCAATCAGGTGGGCACGACACAGGCTATCGAGCAGAACAACAGTGAGATCAAGGTGCAGGTGGGGCAGTTCCTGCAAAGTGAGCAGGAGGCCCGCGAGCTGGTAGTGGGGCTGCACGACGGCAAGCCGGTCTATCTGGGAGATGTGGCCAAGGTCTCTCTGGGTCAGGAGACCCCGACCAAACGCAGCTGGATGGGGCAGGGGCAAGCCAGTTATCCGGCGGTGACCCTGGCCATCGGCAAGCAGCCGGGCCAGAACGCGGTCGATGTGGCCAAGCGGGTGGAGGCGCGGGTCGAGAGCCTCAAGAATCGACTCATCCCGGCTGGCGTCGAGGTGACGGTGACCCGGGACTACGGCGTCACCGCCGAGACCAAATCCAACACCCTCATCGGCAAGCTGATTTTTGCCACCACGGCGGTGGTTCTGCTGGTACTGGTGAGCATGGGTTGGCGCGAGGCGCTGGTCGTTGGCATTGCCATCGTCATCACCCTGGCACTGACTCTCTTCGCCAGCTGGGCCTGGGGCTTTACCCTCAACCGGGTGTCGCTGTTTGCGCTGATCTTCTCCATCGGCATTCTGGTGGATGACGCCATTGTGGTGGTGGAGAACATCCACCGCCATCGCGGTTTGGGCAAGGGGTCGCTCAAGGATCTGATACCGGGTGCGGTGGACGAGGTGGGGGGGCCGACCATACTGGCGACCCTGACCGTGATTGCGGCCCTGCTGCCGATGGCCTTTGTCAGCGGCCTGATGGGCCCCTACATGAGCCCCATCCCCATCAATGCCAGCATGGGGATGCTTATCTCCCTGCTGGTGGCCTTTATCTTCTCCCCCTGGCTGGCGAGCCATTTGCTCAAGGGTGAGGTGCACGGTGCCCACGGTGAAGCCAAGGCGGGTCTTTTTCACCGGCTGATGACCCCTTTTCTGATCGGTGATGGCGCCAAGAAGGCCAGACGCAAGCTCTGGCTAGTTGTGTTGCTGCTGGTCGGGGCGGCTACCGCCATGCCGGTGGTGCAGTGGGTGGTGCTCAAGATGCTCCCGTTTGACAACAAGTCGGAATTTCAGCTGGTGCTCGATATGCCGGAGGGGGCGACCCTGGAGCAGACCGAGCGCACCCTGCTGGCGGTTGGGCGGGAGCTTGCCAAGGTGGAGGAGGTGAAGGATTACCAGATCTACGCCGGTACCGCCGCCCCCATCAATTTCAACGGGCTGGTGCGCCACTACTTTATCCGCAGCGGCGCCAACGTGGGGGATATTCAGGTCAATCTGGTGGACAAGCATGAACGGGATCGCAGTAGTCACCAGATTGCCCAGTCGGTTCGGGAGCCGCTGCAGGCCATCGCCAGTGCGGCAGGGGGCAACCTGAAAGTCGTTGAGGTGCCGCCCGGCCCGCCGGTCTGGTCCCCCATCGTTGCCGAGATCTATGGCCCGACTCAGGCCGCCCGCGAAGCGGCCGCTCGCGCCGTACAGGCCCGCTTTGTAGCCACGGCGGATCTGGTGGATGTGGATATCTATCTGACAGACCCGCAGCCCAAGTGGCGGCTGGTGGTGGATCGCAGCAAGGCGGCCCTGCTCGGGGTCGATCTCGGGGATCTTGTGAACACCCTCAATGGCGGGGTGGGTTATCAGGATGCCAGCTGGCTGCAGGGGCACGGCGCCAAGTATCCGGTGCCGATCCGCATCGAACTGGCTCCCGGTGACAAACGGGATCTGGCGGGCGTACTGGCCCTCAAGGTGCGCAGCCAGAGCGGCCAGTTGGTGCGGGTCTCCGAGCTGGTGAGTCGCCGTGATGAGGTGGCCCCCAGCTATATCATGCACAAGAACATGCAGCCCATGGTGATGGTGGTGGCCGACATGGGTGGCCATACCGACAGCCCGCTCTACGGCATGTTTGCCGCCGGCGCCGATATTGACCTGCCCCAATATTACGTGCAGCAGCCCGACAAGCTGGGGGAGGTGGCGCTGTTGTGGGACGGGGAGTGGAAGATCACCTACGAGACCTTCCGCGACATGGGGCTAGCCTACGCCGTGGGGATGATCCTCATCTACCTGCTGGTGGTGGCCCAGTTCCGCTCCTATCTGGTGCCGCTCATCATCATGGCTCCCATTCCGCTCACCATCATCGGGGTGATGCCGGGCCACGCCCTGCTGGGGGCCCAGTTTACCGCCACCTCGATGATCGGGATGATCGCCCTGGCCGGGATCATCGTACGCAACAGCATCCTGCTGGTGGACTTTATCGAGCAGCAGCGCCGTGCTGGGGTGGCGTTCGAGCAGGCGGTGATCGAAGCGGCGCAGGTACGGGCCAAACCCATCATGCTGACGGCGTTGGCGGCGATGATCGGAGCTCTGTTTATCCTCGATGATCCCATCTTCAACGGACTGGCCATCAGCCTGATTTTCGGGATCCTGGTCTCCACTTTGCTCACCCTGGTGGTGATACCCTTGCTCTATTATGCCCTGCTCTCCCGACGCTCATGACGGGAGTCACTAGCGAAAGGATGCGCGATGAAGAGAGGTTGGTTGTGGTGGGGAAGTGGCGCTGTGGTAGCGGTGGCTGCGGCAGCATGGTGGTGGCGACCGCAGCCGACGCCGATCAGGCTGGCAGAGGTCGGGCGGGGGGATGTGTTGGTCACTGTGGTCAACACCCGGGCTGGCACCATCAAGTCGTGTCAGCGGGCCGGGCTCAGTCTGCCCGGTGGCGGCGTGGTGGAGCAGATCGCCGTCAAGGCCGGGGAGCGGGTAGCCCGGGGAGATCTGCTGCTGACCCTCTGGAGTGACGATATTCACGCCGATCTTGCCCGTGCCCGTGCCCAGCAGGCGCTCGGCAAGACCCAGCGCGAGGAGCGTTGCAGCGAGGCGGCCTACTACGAGCGGGAGGCCAACCGGCTGGCCACCTTGCTGGCCAAAAACCTCACCTCCCGCACCCTCGCCGAGCAGGCCCAGAATCTGGCCGATACCCGCCGCTATGTCTGCCGCGCATCCCGTCAGCAGGAGCGGGTCGACGAGGCGCAGGTCGCCCAGGTGGAGGCTCGCTTGAGCGAGCGCCGCCTGCTGGCGCCGTTTGCCGGTGTGGTGGCAGAGGTCAACAGCAAGTTGGGCGAATACATGACTCCCTCACCGCCCGGAGTGGCCATGCCTCCGGTGATCGATCTTATCGATGATAACTGTCTGTATGTCTCAGCCCCCATCGATGAGGTGGATGCCGCCCGCCTCAAGGTGGGCCAGTCAGCCCGGGTACTGCTCGATGCCATGCCCGGGCGCGATTTTGCCGCCACCGTCACCCGTATCGCCCCCTATGTGAAGGAGTTGGAGAAGCAGGCCCGCACCGTGGAGGTGGAGGCGGCGCTCACCGCTGTGCGCACCGATGTCCCCCTGCTTATCGGCTACAGCGCCGACCTTGAGGTCGAGGTGACCCGCGCCACCAATGTGCTGCGGGTAGCGGCCAGCAGCCGGGCCGACGATGGCAGTGTGCTGCGGCTGGAAGGGGATAAGCTGGTGCGGGTGGTACCCCGCTGGGGCGTGGAAAACTGGAACTGGATTGAGGTGGCCGAGGGGCTCGCCGCCGGTGATCGGCTGGCAGCCCAGCCCGGACAGATTGTCGGGGAGGGCCCTTTCAGCGCCGCCACGGAGCAGACGGATGAGTGATCTCATTCGCCTTGAGGCCGTCAGCCGTCGCTTCACTCTGGGGGGGAGCGAGGTGGCTGCCCTCGATCGTGTATCCCTGCGGGTTGCCGAGGGGGAGTATCTGGCGGTGATGGGCCCCTCGGGATCCGGCAAATCGACCCTGCTCAATGTGCTGGGGCTGCTGGATCGGCCCGACGAGGGGCGCTACTGGCTGGGGGGCGAGGACACCGCCACCCTGTCAGAGCCGGCGCTGGCCCAGCTGCGCGGCCATCGCATCGGTTTCGTGTTCCAGTCGTTTCACCTCATCTCCCGCCTCACCGCCCGTGAAAACGTCGAGCTGCCGCTGATGCTGTGCGGGATCGCCCCCGCCGAGCGCCATCGCCGAAGCCAGCAGTTGCTGGGGGATCTGGGGCTGGAGAACCGGGCCGGACACCGCCCTGCCGAGCTCTCCGGCGGTCAGCGTCAGCGGGTAGCCATCGCTCGGGCCATGGCAATGGCGCCGCGGCTGATCCTGGCCGACGAGCCCACCGGCAATCTCGACTCCCGCTCAGGGGAGGAGGTGATTACCCTGCTGGAGGAGCTCAACCGGGAGCAGGGGATCACGCTGGTGGTGGTAACCCACGACCCGCGCCTCGGTGATCGGGCGGGCAGGCGGATCCTGATGAACGATGGCCGCATCAACATTGATAGCGGCGGTGGCTGAATGCGGCGCCCCGATGTGATCCGCTTTGCCGCCGTGGCGTTATTGCGTCAGCGTTCACGGGCGCTGGTCTTGATCCTGGCGGTGAGTCTGAGCGTCACCTCGGTGCTGCTGCTCACCGCGCTGGGGGAGGGGGCGAGGCGCTATGTGGCCGACCAGTTCAGCTCTCTTGGCAAGGATCTGTTGGTGATGTTCCCCGGCCGCAAGGAGACCACCGGCGGGCTGCCGCCGGTCACCGGCAACA
Source organism: Aeromonas sp. 600886 (assembly GCF_049174935.1). Lineage (NCBI taxonomy): Bacteria > Pseudomonadati > Pseudomonadota > Gammaproteobacteria > Aeromonadales > Aeromonadaceae > Aeromonas > Aeromonas sp. 600886. Next base: position 155,496 of record NZ_JAAKUB010000007.1, read on the forward strand.
GTCTGCGGCAGATCACTCTCGATGATATGCACTATCTTGGCCAGCACCAGCCAAACGTGCGACTGGTGCCGCTGGTGATGGGCTTTGCCGAGGCCAAACAGGGGGCACGGCTGCGCCAGACCATGCTGCTTGGCAGCAGCAACGGGCTGCGCGATACCCACGGGCTGGAACTGCTCTCCGGTCGCTGGCTACCGGGGGATGCCGCAGAGGATCGGCCGGTCGTCCTGCTCGGGGTCAAGGTGGCCCGTGAGCTGTTCGGTCAGGCCGATCCGGTCGGTCAGTGGCTGCGTTTTGACAATCGCCGCTTTCGGGTGGTGGGGGTCTTCACCAGCCAGAGCAGCAATCTGGGGATGGATATGGCCGAGGCCGCGCTGATCCCGGTCGGTAGCGCCATGCGGCTGTTCAATACCGAGGGGCTGTTTCGGCTGCTGATCCAGCCGCTGGCGGGGCAAGCGGTGCCGCCGCTGGTCAAGCGACTGGAGCAGCTGATGCAGGCGCGCCACGGGGTGCTCGATGTGACCGTGGTGCGCCGCGACGCCATGCTGGCCACCTTCTCCACCATTCTCTCGACCCTCACCCTGGCGGTTGCCGGCATCGGTGCCATCAGCCTGCTGGTCTCCGGCATCATGATGATGAATCTGGCGCTGATCAGCACCCGCCAGCGCACCGGCGAGATCGGTCTGCTCAAGGCGCTGGGGGCCGACAGTCGCCAGATCCGCCAGCTGTTTTTGTGGGAGGCGCTGCTGCTGAGCGGCAGTGGCGCGCTGTTTGGCACGGTCTTGGGCTATGCCCTGATTGGCCTCGCTGGAGTGATTTGGCCCGGATTTCCGGCGGCGGTCCCTCTGCTCGCTACTTTCTGCACCATACCGGCGGCCCTGCTGACCGGGCTGTTTTTTAGCTGGCTGCCCGCCTCCCGGGCGGCACGGCAAGATCCGGTCAGCAGCCTGCGCAGCGGGCAGTGGAGCGGTGGCTGATGCGCGCAGCTGATCTGCTGTTCTGGCTCTGGCGCGCCTTGCTGGCGGGGCGCAGCCGCAGTCTGCTGTCGGCGCTCGGCATCGCCATCGGGATCGCTTCGGTGACCCTGCTCACCGGCATCGGCGAGGGGCTCAGGCTTTATCTGCTCGACAGCTTCTCCCAATTTGGCACCCGGCTGATCGCCGTGACCCCGGGCAAGACCGAAACCGCCGGCGGCCCGCCCGGTATCCTATCCAGCAGCCGTCCTCTGCTGCTGGAGGATGCCGATGCCCTCGCCAGATTGGCAGGGGTAGAGGCGGCGCTCCCTGTGGTACAGGGGCAGGGGGAGGTGCGCAGCCGCGGATTGACCCGCAGCACCGCCATTCTGGGCACAGGTCCGGCGGCACTCTCAGGCTGGCGACTCACCCTGGTGCAGGGGCGTTTTCTGCCCGCGGACGACAGTGCCATGCCCCGCGCCTATGCGGTGCTGGGGGCCAAGGTGGCGGCGGAGCTGTTTCCCGGCGGCGATGGGCCGGGCAGTTTGCTACGCGCCGGTGATCGCCGTTTTCGAGTGGCCGGGGTGCTGGCGCCCAAGGGGCAATTTCTCGGCTTTGATCTGGATGACATGATCTATCTGCCCGCCGCTCACGCCCAGGCGCTGTTCAATAAGGAGGGGCTGCAGGAGATCGACGTCATCTATCGCGCCGGGCAGGCGGAGGCCGAGATCACCGCCCAGATCAGGCGGGTGCTGATCGCCCGCCACGGCGCCGAGGACTTCACCCTCACCTCCCAGCAGGACATGCTGACCAGCCTCGACAAGATCCTCTCCATCATCAAGCTGGCGGTTGGCGGGCTCGGCATTATCTCGCTGCTGATCGGGGCGGTCGGCATCTTCAGCATCATGAGCATCGCCCAGCAGGAGCGGATCCCCGAAGTGGGCTTGCTGATGGCATTGGGTTGTCCACGGCGGCGCATTCTATTGCTGTTCCTGCTCGAAGCCGTGGTGCTGGCGCTGCTGGGCGGAGCCATGGGGCTGGCCCTGCTCGGCGGGCTCAAGCTGCTGCTCACCCTGCTGGCGGCTGGGTTGCCGCTCACCCTCCATCCTCTCTATCTGCTGCTGGCGCTCGGTTGCAGCGCACTGGTCGGCCTATTGGCCGGGGTCGCTCCTGCGCTTCGGGCTGTGCGTCTCGACCCCGTGGTTGCCCTGCGGGGTGACTAGGCGATCCCTTCTGCGATCGACACGCTGCGCTCAGATCTGAACAGGGGGAAGTAGCGGCGATCCGCCTGACTCATGTGGCCGACTACCAGCTCCTGAATGATGAAGTTGAGCAGCTCGTCGTTGCCCAGTCTCCCCGCTTTGGCGGCGTGCAGCAGCTGACCTGCCTTGTTGAGCAGGCGCTGGTGATCCTGACGGTGGCTGACGAGTTCCTGATAGTCGATCTCCGCCAGCATCTGCTCTTCAAAGGCGAAGTGATGGCGGGCCATGTCGAACAGGCTCTCCAGACTCTCCAGAAACGGGGCCGGATCCTCGTGCTGATCTTTCATCCGCTCCAGCAGCCGGTTAGTCAATACGAAGAGCTGGCGATGCTCGGCATCGATGCGCGGGTGACCGCACTCGTGGTCGGGTTGCCACAGCAGGGCGCCCTGCTCGGGATCAAGGCCCTCGGTAAAGAGGCAGACCCGGCCGCGGCCGCGATTCTTTGCCTGATACATGGCCTGATCGGCGTGGTGCATCAGGGTTTTGGCATCCTCCCCATGCTCGGGATAGAGCGCCAGCCCGATACTGCTGGAGATGAGCAGCTCCTGCCCCTCTAGCTGGAACGGATGGCGCAGCTGCTGGTGCAGCTTGTCGGCCACCGCCAGCACTTCGTCGCCACTCTCCGGCAGCAAGATAACGAACTCGTCGCCCCCCAGCCGTGCCACCAGATCCTGTTTGCGCACGCAGTGGCTCATCCGCTCGGCCACCATATTGAGCAGAATATCCCCGGTCTCATGGCCGAAGGTGTCGTTGATCGGCTTGAAGTGATCGAGATCGATAAACATCAATGCCAGCGGACGGGGCGTCTCCTGCTCCATCAGCTCCTTGAGCCGTTGCTGCAGCAAGCGGCGATTGGGCAGCCCGGTGAGGGGGTCGTAGAAGGCGAGGCGGCGCATCATCTCCTCTCGCGCTGCCCGCTCGGTGATATCCCGGGTGACCCCGAGGATCGCCTCCGGCTGGGCATTGTGGTTGCCATGGAGGGTGGTGATGGTCTCGGTCGCCACCAGATGGCCATCCTTGTGGCGCAGCTGGGTGCGAATGACCCGGCGAGTCTGGTCATGTTCCCCTCGCTGCCAGGCCTCCAGAGTGGCGGAGATCTCCTCGCGCAGCAGCTGCCTTGAGGCATCCGGCAGCAGCTGTTTGAGGGGCAGGGCAAACAGCTCGGGGGCCTCGTAGCCGCTCAGGGGGGCGATAGCCGGGCTGACATAGCGAAAGCGCAAGCTGGCGGCATCCATGGTCCAGATCACATCGGCGCTGTTCTCCGCCACGAAGCGATAGTGCTGCTCGCTCTGGGCCAGTTCACGGGTCAGCCGCTGGCGATCCCGCGCCTCCTGGCGCAGGCGCAGATAGAGGTGCAAGAAGATGCCGAGCAGGGTCATCAGGGTAAAGGTGATGAGCATGGCCACCGCCACGCTCTTGTCGAGCAGCAGCCGTTGCTGGCGCAGCCGCTCCTGCGCCGGGTCGTAGATAAAGCGGTCGAGGTTGGGCAATACCGTGAGCATGCCCGCTTCCAGATAGGTTTTGGCGATCTGCAGCCAGCGCTCCTGCTGCATGTATCCAGGTTCGATCAGATCCGGCTGCATCAGCGCTCTGGTTTCGCGAGCCTCGAACTCCAGCTGTTCACGGCCAGCCCCGGTAGGGTACTGCTCCATGATCAGGTTGATCATCTCTTCGGGGTGGTCCATCGCATAGCGCCACCCCTTGAGGCTGGCCTGCTGGAAGGCGTAGACCCGATCCTGTCGGGTGATCAGCTCCCGCTCGGAGGTAAACAGGTTGTCGCCGTAGAAGTCAAAGTCGATGGTGCGCGGGCTGAAGACCCGATAGGGGATACCTCTTTGCTGCAGATAGAAGGGCTCGGTAGTGCTGTAGGCGCTGATGGCATCCACCTTGCCCGCCAGCAGTGCCTGTATCCCCTGTTTGTAGGGGAGGGTGACCCAGTCGCGGCTGCGGGTCTGGTGAGAAAGGTAGGTCAGCAGCTCGTTGGAGCCAGGCTCCAGCATCAGTCGCTTGTTGGCCAGATCGGCCGGGTTGCGAATATCTGGCCGATCCAGCGTGAGCAGGATCAGCGGCGAGTGCTGCAGCAGGGCGGCGAGCACCACCACCGGACGACCGGCAGCCCGATCCAGCAGCAGATCACTGCCGCTGATGCCAAAATGGGCCTTTCCCGAGATCACCTCGCTGACCACATCGGTGCGGGAGTCCGCTTCGCGCAGGGTGACATGCAGACCGGCCTCCCGATAAAACCCTTTGGCGATGGCCGCGTAGTAACCGGCAAACTGGAACTGGTGTTGCCACGGCAACTGGACGATGACCTGCTCGCCGGCTCGCACGGGGGGAGAGGTCAGGGTCGCGATGACCATACCGACCAGCATTGGCAGAAACCAGCTCAGGGGCTGGCGGGGGGCTGCGTTCTCCGTCATACAACGTTTCTCTCGGGAGCGGTGTCTAGGCTAGATTCAAGCAATTTTGTGTCACCTGCAAGGGGAGAAAAGGCGTTTGCAATGGGGTATAGGGGGGGTGGAAAGTCATTTTTGTGTCGTTCATCACACGGGATGGATACATGCCGCTTTTTTGCAAGTTATGTGACCAATAAGAGAGTCATATGGCCTATCGAAGTGGTCGCATTCTAGCCACTTTTTCCCGTTTTTATCGTTGTCATTGTGGCTTGACTGCATTTTTTCCGTGGTTGCACGTCAAGCTGTGTCGTTATATCAATAGATACTTTTATGGGGCGGTCAGGTGTGACGCAAATGTGTCGCGGCTGCTGCGCACCGGTTAATGTGCAACGGCTCAGTGATGGTACCCCGTCAGTGTTATCATGCTGCCCCCAGTTCCGGATAAGGTCTTTTTATGTCCCGCTTGCGTCTGCTTGTCTCCGACTCTCACGATCCCCTGTTCAATCTGGCCGTCGAGGAGTGCATCTTCCGCCAGATGGACCCCGGCCAGCGGGTGCTGTTCCTCTGGCGCAATGCCAATACCGTGGTGATCGGTCGTGCCCAGAACCCGTGGAAGGAGTGCAATACCCGCCGCATGGAAGAGGACGGGGTGACCCTGGCGCGTCGCAGCAGCGGTGGCGGCGCCGTGTTCCACGACCTTGGCAACAGCTGCTTCACCTTCATGGCGGGCAAGCCGGAGTATGACAAGAGCGTCTCCACCGCCATTGTGCTGGACGGGCTCAAGCGATTGAGGATCGAGGCCTTTGCCTCCGGTCGCAATGATCTGCTGGTGGCCACCCCGGACGGAGAGCGCAAGGTATCGGGGTCGGCCTATCGGGAGACCTTGGATCGCGGGTTCCACCACGGCACCCTGCTGCTGGACGCCGATCTCGGCCGCCTTGCCAACTACCTCAACCCCGACCCCAAGAAGCTGGCGGCCAAGGGGATCACCTCGGTGCGCAGCCGGGTGGCCAATCTGTGCGAACTGCAGCCGGGGATCGACCATCAACAGGTGAGCGAGGTGCTGCAGGAGGCCTTTTTCCATCATTACGGTGCGCGAGTTGAGCCCGAGCATATCTCCCCGGAGCAGATGCCGGATCTGCCCGGTTTTGCCGAGACCTTCGCCCGTCAGCGCAGTTGGGAGTGGAACTATGGTCATGCCCCGGCCTTCAGCCATCTGCTGGAGGAGCGGTTCAGCTGGGGCGGTGTGGAGCTGCACTTTGATGTGGAGAAAGGGGTTATCACCCGGGCGCAGCTCTTTAGCGATACTCTGGAGCCGGCCCCGTTTGATCTGCTGGCGGCCGAACTGGCGGGTTGTGGCTATCGACCGGACGCTGTTGCCGCGCGCCTGCAGCCCTGGCTGGCGGCCTTCCCGCAGCAGCAGGGCGAGCTGGCGGAGTTTGCCGAGTGGCTGTTGGCCTCCCTGCGTTGAGGGGGCGCTGTGCTGATGGCGGTCCGTTAGTGAGGGCGCTGTCAGCCAGGATGGGAGCAAGATCACGAAATCTAAAGAGGCGCCTCAAAGGCGCCTTTTTGCCAGCCCTTGTGATGGCTGATACATGACAAAAAGTAGGGTAGGCCATTAGATATTGTCACTGTCGGCCCCGCTGGCACAGGGGTATAACGGCCGCACATTTGCTGTACTAATGGTATAAAAATGAGTGACTTAGTTTACTTGCAAGACGAAAGCGTCAATGCCGTTCACCCCGATTTCTCCGCCCGTTTCGCCACAGTCAAAGCCAACTTTTTCTCGCGCAATCCCGATCTCTGGCCCGTTTTTCGCGAACCCGGATTTGCCACCCTCAACGAATTTCGGGCCCGTGGTCTGGCGCCGGATGCCCGCCTGAACGCCTGGCCTGATGGCCGTGCACGCCTGGCCGATCTCTGCGAGACCATGCCGGTGCCCGCCACCATGCGCACCCCAGGCGAGCCGATGGCCGAGCTGCTGTTTGCCGCCGCCCTGTCGAAGGATTGGGAGAACCCCTCCAGCGTCGAGAACGTCATCACCATGTCGGCGGATCCCGCCATCTACGGCGCCCAGCTGGGCATTCTTGCCAACCCCAATCTGGTCTACTCCGAATACGCCGGGGTGGCCGAGGAGCTGGAGAAGAAGGTAGTGCGCCAGATTGCGCTGCTGGCAGGTTACGACCCGGCTCGCGCCACCGGCATCTTCACCCAGGGGGGGACCTTCTGTAACCTCTACGGCTACCTGCTCGGCATTCGCAAAACCTTGCCGGAGGCCAAGCACAAGGGGCTCGGTCACTATCAGGATTACCGCATCATCAACTCCCAGGGCGGTCACTACTCCAACATCACCAACCTCTCCCTGCTCGGGGTCGATATCGAGAACAAGACTATCCGCATTCAGGTGGGGGAGAACAACGACATCGATCTCGACCACCTCGAGCGCACCCTGACCGCCTGTTTTGCCCTGAAACACGTGGTGCCCACCATCATGCTCACCATGGGCACCACCGACACCTTCGGGGTGGATCAGGTGAAACCCGTGTTCGAGCTGCGCAATCGCTTGTGCGAGCAGTTCGAGGTGGCGGTCAAGCCCCATATCCACGTCGATGCCGCCATCGGCTGGTCGATGATCTTCTTCCTGGGTTACGACTTTGTCGCCAACCCGCTCGCCATCAACAGCGCCACCCTGGCGGGGATCGAGCGCAACGTGGCACGCTTTGCCGAGCTCAAATATGCCGACTCCTTTACCGTCGACTTCCAGAAGTGGGGCTATGTGCCCTACACCTCCAGTCTGGTGATGATCAAGGAGCAGGATGACCTCAAGGCGATGGAGAATGACCCGGAGAATTTCTCCTACTTCGAGCGGGACATTCAGGGCCAGACCCACCTGCAATCCACCATCGAGTGCTCCCGTGGCGCGAGTGGTCTGTTCGGTGCCTATGCGGCGCTCAACTACATGGGGGTCGAGGGGTATCGCACCGTGCTGGCCCACTGCCTGCAAAATGCCAACTACTTCCGCTTCCGGTTAAGCCAGCTGGGCAACGTCATGCTGGTGGCGCAGGAGAATCAGGGGCCGAGCGTCGGCTTCAAGATCTACAACCCCGAGTGGGTGAGCGATCCGGAAGCCGAGTTCGCCTTCGAGCTGGCCCGCTCCAGCGACCCTGCCTATAAGGCGCGGCTGCAGCGTAACACCGACTATCACCGCAGCCTGTTCAAGGGGCGCGGCAAGGTGGGGCTCTACACCAACTGGGTGGAGGCGGTGGCCCATTCCGACTATGACGCCCGCGGCAAATACTCCTACATCGCAGGGGAGAAGGCGGTCTTTATGAACCCCGCCTGCACCCGCGAGCAGATCGACACCTTTATCGACCATATTCGCGGTTGATGGATGTTGCCCTGACAGCCGAGTGCAGCCTGTGATGGCAAGAGGCGGTCAGGGTTCCTCGCCAACAGATAAACAAAGGGCAAGCCAATTGGCTTGCCCTGCTGTTTTTACGGCATAGAGCTTAAGTAGTGGGGAAGGCCGGGTTCAGAGGGCCAGCAGTTGCTCGTTTTCGACAATCTCGCACCCGGCGGGCAGTTTCGAGAGGGCGATCATGGCGCGAGCCACCTGACTGGCCTCGATGGCGCGCCAGCGGGCGAGCTTGCCCACTAGCAGCGGCCGAAACAGCGGGTAGATGGTCTGAAAAATCTGCTCGGAGAGGCGCGGTGGCTGGCGATCCCCGAGCAGCATAGCGGGCCGCACGATGGCGAGCCGTGGCCAGGATTGGGCCAGCAGGGCCTGCTCCATCTCCCCCTTGGTACGCGTATAGAGAGCCGGGGACGATGCGCTGGCCCCCATGCTCGAGACCACGATCAGCCGTTGACAACCGTGGCGGCGGGCCAGCTCGGCAAAGGCGACCACATAGTCGAGATCGACCCGGCGAAACGCCTCGGCAGAGCCCGCTTCCTTGCGGGTGGTACCGAGGGCACAGAAGGCGATATCCACCGGGCGGGAGAGGGTGACGCTGGCCAGATCATCAAAATTGACCGGCAGCCAGTGGTGCGCCTCCTTGCCCGGCTTGCGACAGAGCAGGGTCAGTTCATGTTCGGCAGGCAGTTGCTGCACCAGTTCGCGACCGATCAGGCCGCTGGCTCCGGCAATCAGGATCCGGCTCATGGGGATTCTCCCTGTGTCATTCGATGGTGTTGATGCCATGGTGGCGGCTCATCAGCATCAGGCAATTTGCGAGCAGCTGCAATGGGTGAGATGACACTGTATCCCCTGACAGGATCACGGGCAGGATGAATTACGCGGGGCTGGATAAAACAAAACCGGCGCGAGGCCGGTTTTGCGGGATATCAGAGCGGGGTATTGAAAGCTGCTGGCAGCGGGAAGTCACCCGTCACTGTGGTCAGCCTGTCATTGGCGAAGGTGACGGTGAGCTCTTTGCGCTCCTTGTCGCCGTGGCCCGGCTGGAATTCATAGAGGTAGTACCAGGTGTTGGGGTCAAAGCCGTCACGCAGCATGGGGGTCCCCAGTACATAGCTGACCTGCTCGCGGGTCATCCCCTGGCGCAGTTTGTCGACCTGTTTTTGTTCCACATAGTTGCCCTGGGGAATATCGATACGATAGACCAGGCTGCAACCGGAGAGGGTGAGGGCGGTCAAAGCCGCGGCAATCAGGTGTTTCATCCGCATATCGAGTTCAGATCATCCATACAGTCTTTTTTGGCTCGGCAAATCATACCGACTCCCTCCACGGAAGTAAAAAGCCATTGATCCATCAGCCAATAAAAAGGGCCGCACTGCGACCCTTTCTGGCAATCCGGTGGCCTTTACATCGCCGCGCGGAAGATGGCGACGATCTCGTCGTGGCTCGCCTGTTTCGGGTTGGTGAAGCCGCAGGCATCTTTCAGGGCGTTGCTGGCCAGGGTATCGAAGTCATCGGCCTTGACGCCGAGTTGCTCCAGACCGGCCGGGATCTTCACATCCAGCGCCAGCTGCTTGATGGCGGCAATGGCAGCGGCGGCGCCCTGTTCGTCGCTCATGGCGCTCACGTCTACCCCCATGTAGCGGGCCACATCCTTCAGACGAGCCGCGCTCACCTGGGCGTTGAACGCCTGAACATGGGGTAGCAGCACGGCGTTGCAGACACCATGGGGCAGGTCATAGAAACCGCCCAGCTGGTGGGCCATGGCGTGCACATAGCCGAGGCTTGCGTTGTTGAAGGCCATGCCGGCCAGGAACTGGGCGTAGGCCATCTGCTCGCGGGCATGCAGGTCATCGCCGTGGTGAACGGCGGTGCGCAGGTGCTTGGCAATCAGCTCGATGGCCATCACGGCGCTGGCATCGGTCACCGGGGTGGCGATGGTGGAGACATAGGCTTCGATGGCGTGGGTCAGGGCATCCATGCCGGTGGCGGCGGTGAGACCAGCCGGCTTGGCCAACATTAGCTCGGGATCGTTGACTGACATCAGCGGGGTAACGTGCTTGTCGATGATGGCCATTTTCACGTGGCGCGCTTCGTCGGTGATGATGCAGAAGCGGGTCATCTCGGAGGCGGTACCGGCAGTGGTGTTGATGGCGACAAGCGGCAGTTGCGGCTTGGCGGAGCGATCCACCCCTTCGTAATCCTTGATGTTGCCACCGTTGGCGGCGACCAGCGCGATGCCCTTGGCACAGTCGTGAGGCGAGCCGCCACCCAGCGAGATGACGCAATCACAGCCGTTGGCCTTGATCATGGCCAGACCCGCTTCGACGTTGCTGGTGGTGGGGTTGGGTTTGGTCTCATCGAAAACAGCGCTTTCAATGCCATGTTCAGCCAGCAGGGTGGTGAGCTTGGCAACCACACCGATCTGGTTGAGGATTTTGTCGGTGACGATCAGCGCCTTGCGATAGCCGTAACCCTTGATATCGGCGGCAGCCTCTTGCAGACAGCCGGCACCCATCAGGTTGATTGCGGGAATATAGAATTTGAATGTAGCCATGATGGACTTCCTATAGTTAGCCATTAAGTGGTAGTTGAGAGCTAGGCTACCATCTAGAAAGGGATACAAAAGCATCTTGTTTACAACTTTACGGGGTCGATCACGAGTCGTTAATTAAGCGCTGAACCAGGCTTGACTTTCCCGCATCTGACTCGATTTGCAGAAAAACGTTTGTCAATTATTTCATTGAGTTAGCAAACGTTTTGCGCAATGTTTGTCACTGTCAATGCGTGGAAGTGTGAGGCGCTTCAAGGAATTGGAAAGCGCTTTCGACCATAGTTGGCGCCTCCCCGAAGAGGGGGTAAAGGCTTGAAAGTATCATAAAGAATCATCTTAACTTGTGCCCTGACCATGCTGGCAGGGGGCAACCAGGAGTCCAATATGTCTGATGTATTTCACTTGGGTTTGAAGAAAGCGGATCTGCAAGGCGCCACCCTGGCGATCGTCCCCGGTGACCCCGAGCGCGTGAAGCGTATCGCAGAGCTGTTGGATAACCCGGTGCACCTGGCCAGCCATCGTGAATTTACTACCTGGCGCGGCGAGATGGACGGCAAGGCCGTGATCATCTGCTCTACCGGTATCGGTGGCCCGTCCACCTCCATTGCAGTGGAAGAGCTGGCCCAGCTGGGCATCCGCACCTTCCTGCGTATCGGCACCACCGGCGCCATCCAGCCGCACCTGAACGTGGGTGACGTGATCGTGACCACCGGCTCCGTGCGCCTCGACGGTGCCAGCCTGCACTTCGCACCGATGGAGTTCCCGGCTGTTGCCGACTTCGACTGCACCACAGCGCTGGTCAACACCGCCAAAGAGATGGGCTCCAAGCTGCACATCGGTGTGACTGCCTCCTCTGACACCTTCTACCCGGGTCAGGAGCGTTACGACACCGTATCCGGCCGCGTAGTGAGCCGTTTCCAGGGTTCCATGAAAGAGTGGCAAGCCATGGGCGTGCTGAACTATGAGATGGAGTCCGCAACCCTGCTGACCATGTGCTCCAGCCAGGGCCTGCGTGCCGGTATGGTGGCTGGCGTTATCGTCAACCGTACCCAGCAGGAAATTCCGAACGCCGAAACCATGGCGAAGACCGAATCTGATGCCATCAAGATCGTACTGGGCGCTGCCCGCAAGCTGATCTGATAGCCCTCTTTGTAACAAAGAGTACCGAGTGGGGGGTGGGGGCCGTTGCGAAAGCGCGGCCCCTATCTTTATCTGCCGTTTACCGCTTTTCCTCTTCCGTCACCCCTTTCACTGATCCCGTCGCACTTGCGCTGGTTGTCTCTGCTGGCAGCCTCTACCTATTGCCCCTAAAAAGGCGCTGCACAGCGGATCTGCATCGGCTCGCCGCTCACCGGATGAGCAAAATCCAGCTCGCTGGCATGCAGCATCAGCCGCGGCGCCTGTTCGCAGCCGGGTGGCAGCAGGCCGCCATAGAGATCGCAGCCGAGGATGGGGTGGCCCAGCAGCTGGCTGTGGATGCGCAGTTGATGGGTGCGGCCGGTCTCTGGCACCAACCTCACCCGGGTCAGGGGAACGGTTTGCCCCTGCATCTGCTGTGTCAGCCGCTCAGTCACCCGATAGCGGGAGCGGGCGGGTTTGCCGCTGGCGGCGCAAATCTTCATCAGCGGAAAGAGGGCCGGATCCTTGGCGATGGGGGCGTCGATAACTCCTTCGTCGTCAATCAGATGACCGCAGAGCAGGGCGCTGTAGGCCTTGCTCACCGCCCGTTGACTGAACTGCTGGCAGAGCAGGGCATTGATGGCCTTGTTTCTGGCGACCACCATGATGCCTGAGGTGCCAAAATCGAGGCGATGCACCAGGGTGCAGCCTGGGAAATCCTGCACCAAGCGATAGTGCACCGAGTCGAGGTTCTGCGGATTTTTGCCTGACAGACTCAGCAGGCCGCTCGGCTTGTTGATGAACAGCAGGTGTTCATCCTCGAACAGGATCTCGATGGCGGCATTGCAGGGCGGGGCAATAAAGGTGTCGACGATAACGGACATAGGTGGCACAGGCTGGAAATGGGGTGCGATCATACCCGAACCGGCGCGGCCGGGCGAATGGGCGGTGCGCTGCCTCGGAAAATGAACGGCATGACGCCATACAAACTTTTGATAGTGAGCTGTGTTGAGCTAGGTGGCGTGCCGTGCAAACCGCCCAGGTCAGCAACAAGGCCCCGTTTTGTGACCCCCTCCCGAGTTAATCCGAGGCTTGCTTGTTAAGGTATGGCTCCCTGTTATGTTGTAAGGACTCATCCCATGGCACTGCCCGTTATTCTCGATTGTGATCCCGGCCACGACGATGCCATCGCCCTGATTCTGGCGCTGGCCAGCCCTGAACTGAAGGTGCTGGCGGTTACCACCAGCGCGGGCAACCAGACGCCGGACAAGACCCTCAACAATGCCCTGCGCATTCTCACCCTGCTGGGACGTGACGATATTCCGGTGGCGGCGGGGGCACCGAAACCGCTGGCCCGCGAGTTGATCATCGCCGACAACGTCCACGGCGAGTCGGGCCTCGATGGCCCCAAGTTGCCGGATCCCGCCTTTGCACCGCAGGCCATGACGGGGATCGAGCTAATGGCCAGATGTCTGCGCGAGAGCACGGAGCCCGTGACTCTGGTGCCGACCGGCCCGCTGACCAATATCGCCCTGCTGCTGGCAGCTCACCCCGAGCTAAAGAGCAAGATCGCCCGCATCGTGCTGATGGGGGGCGCCGCAGGGGCCGGCAACTGGACGCCAGCGGCGGAATTCAATATTTATGTGGACCCGGAAGCGGCCGATATGGTCTTCAAGTCGGGTATCCCCATCACCATGTGTGGCCTCGATGTGACCCATGAGGCGCAGGTGATGGATGAGGATATCGAGCGGGTGCGCGCCATCACCAATCCGGTGGCCCAGTGCGTGGCCGAGCTGCTCGACTTTTTCATGATCTACCATCGGGACCCCAAGTGGGGATTTGCTGGCGCACCGCTCCACGACCCCTGTACCATTGCCTGGTTGCTGGCTCCCGAGCTGTTCCACGGGGTCGAGTGCCGGGTCGATATCGAGACCAGCGGGGAGCATACCGTGGGGATGACGGTGGTGGATCGTTATGGTCTGACCGGCAAGCCAGCCAATGCGCTGGTATTGTTGGGGCTGGATCGTCCGGGCTTTATCGATCTGCTGGTGACGCGGCTGCGGGCGTTTGACTGAGCGCCGGTTCATTTTTGCAAGAAGGGGCGGGGAATGTGGAAGAGAGGCTTGGTGCTGCTGGCCGGGTTGCAACTGACAGGCTGTGCGACGCCATTCGAGCGGATGTGGCAGGGGCTGGCGACCTGTGAATTTACCGATCTCTATGTGGATGAGACGGGCAGGGCCGCCAATCTACAACTGGCCAATTACACCCCCTACAAGGTGAGCGACGGCTTTGCTTGGTACAAGGTGCACGAGGAGCTGCACGGCTTGCCGGTGGTCGGTTTTATCGTGCCGGCCTCCAGCTTCGAAGTGCACGCTCTCTTTGTCGATACCCCCATTGCCAACGCCCGCCGGCTGACCCACAACGCTTACGGCAGCGAGTTTAGCGACGAGCAGAAGCACAACGAGGGCTCAGCCCCTCTGCTTTTGCGCGATCCCAACAACCCCAAGCGCTCCATCATCGACTGCACCCGCGGCGAGTCTGACGGGGAGCTTGAGGATTCGGCCATGCCCGAGTAGGGCGCCTGTCATGCCATCGGCCTGAAAAAAGAGGGGCCAGCCTTGCCGGCTGGCCCCTCTTTTTTATTGTTGCTCAGCGCCCGGATCAGGGGTAGCTCAGCGTCTCTTTGATAAGAGGCAGCTGGGCCTTGATCCACGCCGGGTTGATGGGGCCCCAGTCGCTGATGCGGTAGTGCCCCTGCAGGTGGCGAGCCCCCTCGGTCTGCTCGAAGGCGCAGCTGATATCGAGTTCGGCCAGCGCCGTCAGGGTATCCTGCGCGGTGCGACGCGGCATGCCGGTCGCCTCCATGATGGCGGGCACCGTATCCGTGCCCTGGCTGATCAGCCAGGCCACGTAGAGGCGGCGGTAGAAGCTGGTGCGGGTCTTGCTCGGCTCGCTCATAGCTCGTCCTCGAGACGATCGAAGTAGCGCCAGGTTGCGATGGCGGCTTTGCCCATCACCAGTGCCCAGAGGCCGAACCAGAACCAGCGGAAGAAGCTCCAGGTGGAGGCGTCAGGCTCGGTACTCTCAATCTTGGTGACGTTGGGGAACATGGAGAACATGTTCACGCGCCATCCGTAGGAGGTAATGATGGCCAGGCGTTTCTCGAACTCCATGGACTTGGCCTTGGCCTGGACGTCGGCGGCGTTGAACTTGAAGTAGAAGGGCCAGCCCCACTCGGTATCTTCATTGCGAAACACCCGGATCTTCTCGCCGGGGCGCTCGGTGTAGATGTAGTAGACATCGGTGGTGGGGCCGTCAGCCGGGTTCTTCTGGCTGATGGGGCCATCCTTGTCGGTGCGCTTCACCTCGACCCCTGTGATGGTGGCGATGGTGTGCTCCGGCAGGTAGTAGTCGAGCCAGGCGGCGGAAATGAGGGCGATGAGCCCCAGGGCGATAAAAGCGGGTTTCTTGAATCTCAGGCTCATGGTGTGCTCACGTGAGGGGGGAGTAACGTGCCTCTACCATACCGATATTTGACAGGGCAGCCCAGCCCCTTATGGCACCAACGGCCAAAAAATGGCGTTTAAAACAGAGACAAAGCCATTGCTCCATGTCTAGTCCTGAAATAGGTTTACACATTTTCAACTAGCATTTCTCTACTCAGAACCCCCTATGTACCGCATCGGG